>CAYSXG010000169.1:0-6678 GCA_964434895.1 uncultured Solibacteraceae bacterium
GGGAGCTACCAGGTGGTGGGGGAGCGCCTCCGGGTGGCGGTGCGGATCCTCGACCCCGGCACGGGCCAGGCCCTGCACCAGTTCCAGCTGGAGCGGCCCCGGGAGCGGATGCTGGAAGTGGAGGACGAGCTCCAGCGCCGCCTTCCCGCGGAGCTGGGCCTCGGCGGCGGCGGGAGCGGCGTGAGGTCCCGAGCCACCCATCCCCGGACCCGGGAGCTCTACGCGAAGGGCAGCCAGGTGCTCACGGAGGGCAACATCGATTCCCTGCACCTGGCCCGGGGCTACTTCCAGCAGGCCATCCAGCAGGAGCCGGACTACGCCCCCGCCCACGCCGGGTTGGCCTGGGCCCTCGCGGAGCTGGGGGCCACCACGGCCCTCTCCATGGGGCGTTTCGAGGAAAGCCAGCGCTACTACCGGGAGGGCCGGGCGGAGGCGGAAAAGGCCCTGGAGCTGGACCCCACCGTGAGCCAGGCCTACCGCGCCCTCTCGGCCATCCTGATGCGCCAGGGGGACCTCGAAGGGGCTTCGAGGGCGGCCCTGCAGGCCCTCCGCATCGACCCCGCCGATACCCGGGCCTATTCCATGCTGGCGGACGTGTTCGCCGGGCTGGACGGGGAGGAGAACTTCCAGGCGGCCCGGCGCTACTTCGAGAAGGCCCTGGCTCTGGATCCCGATAGTTGGATCACCCATCACCGCTTCGCGGTGCTCCTCCAGAACAACGGCCTTCTGGACCTGGCCATCCAGCACGCCGAGAAGGCCATCGGACTCCGGTCCTCCGCCGAGATCGTGTACGTCACCTTGGCGGACACCCTCATCTGGTGCGGCCGGGACGCGGAGGCGGAGGCGCAGGTCCGGGCGGGCCTGGCGGTGGTGCCGGGTTCCAACCTCCTGAAGACCCTTCTGGCGGTGACCGCCGCGGATCGCCTGGACGCGCCGCAGGTGGAGGCCGTGGCCCGGCAGTTGGCGGGGGCCTGGCCCGAGGGGCATTCCAACAGCGTGCTGGTGCAGGGCCTGCTACGGGCCGTCCGGCGCCACCGGGGGGGCACGCTCCGGGTCTACCAGCCCTTCCTCGGCGCCTCCCAGGCCGTGGACTGGGCCTCGAAGCGCCACAGCGAGAAGCGGGTCAACTCCATCAACCTCTACTTCATGGGCCGCACCCTGGCCCGGCTCGGGGCCCGGTCCGAAGCGGCGGCCTTCGTGGACCTCGCGGATCGGCTGCACAGCGGGAAGCGCAAGGTCATGGCCGTGGACCCGGCCTTCCGCTAAATGACCGCGTAGGCCTCGTCCCGCAGGGTGGCGATCTGGCTCCGGACCTCCTGGATGAGCTCGTCGCGGTCCTTGAAGCCCGCCGGTGGGACGGGGCGGCCGAAGCGAACCACGTAACGGCCGGGCCGGATCCGCAGATTGCCGGGGGGGAGGGTGCGGAAGCCCCCCACGGTGGCCATGGGGATGATGGGCACGTCGGCGTCCTGGGCCAGGGCGAAGCCGCCCTTCTTGAAGGGGAGCAGCTCGCCGCTTCGGGTGCGGGTGCCCTCGGGGAAGATGACCACGTTGCGGCCTGCGTGGATCTTGAGGGCGGCCTCGTGCAGGCTCCGGATGGCCTTTTCCCGGTCCCCCCGGTCGATGAAGATCACGCCGGCGCAGATGGCCGCCCATCCGATGAAGGGGATGAGCCTCACCTCCTTCTTGGCGATGTAGACGGCGGGGACGGGGATGGCGCCGATGAGGAGGGGCGGGTCCAGCTGGCTTTCGTGGTTGGACATGAAGATCACGGGCTGTTGCCCGGAACGGATCTCCCCGGGCAGATCTTCCCAGCCTGCGACGTCCAGGCTGATCCCGCAGACCCAGAACATCTGGCGGGCCCAGAGGGGCCCGATGACGAAGAAGGCGCGCCGGGGCCCCAGGAAGGGGGCGCTGAGGAAGATGACCAGCACCGTCAGCGGCAGGGTCAGCAGGGCCCAGGCCATGGTGAAGGCTCCCCACGCCACGTTGTCCCTCCAGTTGGCCATTCCGCCTCCGCCGTGCTATCAAAACCCTACCAGGGACGACGAGGACGCGCCGTGAGCACCGCAGAGACCATCTTGAACGACCATGCCGGGAGGAAGGACGCCGAGGGCGTCACCTGGTTCACCGCCGGGGACCTCGACCGCCTGGGGATCCGCGAGGGGTTGTTCAGCGTTTTCCAGGACGTGCAGCACGCCTTCAAGTCCAAGCGCCTGCCCTTCGTGGCCGAGGCCCTCAATTGGACAGACCGCTGGAGCGTGCGGGACCTGCACTGATTCAGAACTGCTTCAGGAGGGCCGCCAGGTCCGCCTCGTCCACCTGGCCGTCCCCGTTGAGGTCAGCTCGGGGGTCGAAACCCGACGCGCCGCCGGAAGTGCCGAAGGCCCGGGCGAAGAAGGCCAGGTCCAGGACGTCGATGTTCCCATCCGCGTCCACGTCGGCGCTGCGGAGCACGGTGACGGGGACCGAGGCCTGGACCGAGGGCGTCCCGAGGGTGGTGGCGACCACGTGGTAGGTCCCCGGGGAGGCGGGGGCCGTGTACAGGCCTTGGGCGGTGATGCTGCCCGCGGCGGCGCCTTCCAGCAGGCTCCAGGCCACGGCGCTCCCGTCGCTGGCGGTGGCGGCGAAGGCCAGGGTGCCCCCTACCAGGACTTCGGAGGAGGAGGGCGATAGGCGGAGGGTGGGAGCCTGGGCCCCCTGGAGGGGCAGCTCCCAGATGCCACGCCCCCAGGTGGCGATGCGGAGGAAGCTCCGGTCCGCGGCCACGTAGAGGTCCCGGACGCTCACCAGGGGCAGCCCCGTCCCGTAGCGGCTCCAGCTCTGGCCCCCGTCGGTGCTGCGGTAGAGGCCGATGTCCGTGCCCGCGAAGAGCTCCTGGCGGTCCCAGGGGGCGTTCTGGATCACGTAGGCGGGGATGCCGTAGGGGAAGCCGTTGGAGGGGCTGTCCAGGGGCGTCCAGGTCCGGCCTCGGTCCGCGCTGCGCCAGACGTGGTTGCCGGTGGACGTGAGGGCCACGGAGGCGAGGTAGAGGGTCGAGGCGTCGGCGGTGTCGAAGGAGACCTGGTTGCCCCGCACGCCGGCGGTGGGGTCCGCGGTGGGGATGGCGCCGAACTGCGTCCAGGTGGCGCCCCCGTCCTGGGACTGGTAGCCCGTGCTCCCGCTGGTGACGATGGCCAGGGCGTCGGGATTCGTGGGGCTGACGCCCACGTTGCGAAGGGTCTGGCCGCCGTAGCCCCCCATGGCCAGGGCCTGCCAGGAGGTCCCGAAATCGCGGCTGCGGTAGACCCGCTGGTTGGCGGTGGTGTAGACCGTGTTCCCCGTGGGGTCCCCCAGGCCCAGCACGAGCCGGGCCAAGAAGGGGGCGGCCCCGTTCACCTCGGCGATGCCCGAGTAGCTGGGGGCCCAGGTGGCGCCTCCGTCCGTGGACTTGAAGATGAAGTCGAACTGCTCGGCCCCCAGCATCAGGTTCCCGTTGGCGGGGTGGATCACGGTGCCGAAGCCGTCCCCGGCCAGGGAGTCGCCGCTGGCCTGGACCGCCTCGGGGAAGGAGGAGCTGGCCGCGAGGCCCTGGCCCTCGTCCCGTCGGTAGACGATGCCGTTGTCCTGGAGCCCGCCGGTGACGCGGTAGCGGGAATCCGCGGGGGTGGGGGCCAGGGTGGAGCCCAGGTGGTAGATCAGCTGGCCCGCGAGGCCCTTGTTGCGTCGATGGTCCAGGATGGAGGGGTCGCTGTTCACCTTCTGGTCCCAGCCCTTTTCGGGGAACTGGGCCAGGTCCGGCTGGCGGAGCAGGGCCAGCCCCCCGTCGGTGCCCAGGTAGAGGGTCTTGGGGCCGGCGAGGGACCAGGTGGCCACGTGGTAGTCGGCGTGGCAGTAGAGGTGGGTGTAGCCGGCCCAGTGGGTGATTTGGCGCCAGTTGTTTCCGCCGTCCCGGGTGCGATAAAGCGCGAGGTTGGCCCCGAGCCAGACGGTGTTGATGTCCGTGGGGTCCACGGCCAGTCCCTGGTTGTAGGTGCCCTGGTCCCCGTCGTAGGGCATGTCCGGCTGGCCCGGGTCCGTGGGGTCGCCGGTCCATCCCTGGCCCTGGAAGAGGCCCAGGGTCTGGGTGGGGGCGGGGACGAAGGTCCACGTGGCCCCCTTGTCCAGGGTCTTGAGGAGGCCCCGCGCCACCCGGCCGGAGCGGGAATCGTCGCAGACCCCCCAGGCCTGGGTGGGGCTGGCGGGGCTGGTGGCCAGGGTGATGCGGGAGGGGGCGAAGCCGGCGATGGCGGCATCGACGGTGGCGCGGGTCCAGGTGGCCCCGGCGTCCGAGGAGTACCAAAGGTTGCCGTTCCGGCTGCAGACCAGGTCACTGGGGCCCAGGGCCTTGACGGACCAGGCGCTGCCGCCCGTGGCGCCGCCGAGGGGGACGTTGGCGAAGCTCGCCCCGCCGTCCGTGGAGCGCCAGAGTCCCGCGTTGGTGCCCACCAGGAGGAGGTTGCGGTCCAGGGCGAGGATGTCCATGGTGCGCGTGGCCGAACCCAGGCCGCCGCCCAGGGTCCAGGTCTGGCCCCCGTCGGCGCTGAGGTAGAGGCCCCGGGCGTCGCTCCCGAGGGGGTCCCCCATGCCCACGTAGATCCGCCGGGGGTCCGCGGGATTCGAGGCCAGGGCGCCGATGCTGATGTTGCCCTGGGCGCTGGTGGCCGGGAGGGTGTCGCCCAGGGAGGTCCAGGTCCAGTCCCCGGCGGCATCCGGATCGGCCCCGGCGCATTTGAAGAGGCCCGCCTGGGTGGCCACGTAGAGGACGTGGGGGTCCGTGGGGTGGGGCAGGATCGCGGTGATGCGACCCCCGTCGTAGTCCGGCTGGGAGGGGAAAACCTTTTGGGAGAAGGGGCCCAGGTTGATCCAGGCGGGGTCCTGGGAGGCCGGCTGGGCCTGGAACAGGCGGGAGCCGCGTCTCAGCTCCTCCGCCGCGATCCGGGCCCTCGCGTCCAGGTAGTCGGGGCTCGCCTCCCCTCCGTACCAGGCCCGCCAGGCGTCCACCCGGGCCTGGGCGTGGGAGCGCTCCTGCTCCTCCCCCCGTCGCCCTTCCTGGGCGGTCAGCGTGAGGGTCAGGGCGCAAAGGAGGAGGGGACGGATCATGGCAGGATCCAGCCTCCCAAATTCCCGCCCGCGCTTCTACACCCGAAGTCGCAGGATTTGGGCTGGCCTTCGTAGATCCCGAAAAACCTCTGGATCGATTCGTGCGGTTCGAATCCGCTTCGGCCCCGGCCGAACCCAGCCAGCCCCCATGTCCCCTTCCATGCGCTTTGGTAAATTCCTTCTGCTGGAGCCCCTCGGGGAGGGGGCCATGGGCCAGGTGTGGCGGGCCCTGGACGGGGCCCTGGAGCGGGAGGTGGCCCTCAAGCTCCTGAGGCCGGGGGACGGGGCCTTCCGCACCCGGCTGGTGGCCGAGGCCCACATCGCCGCCCGGCTGAACCACCCCAACATCGCGACGATCTACGAGGCGGGGGACGTCGACGGGGCCCCCTACATCTCCATGGAGCTGGTGGAGGGGGAGACGCTGTTCCGGCGCATGGAGCCCATGGGCGAAGCGGAGCTGCGCCAGGTGGGGGCCCAGGCCTCCCGGGCCCTCGCCCACGCCCACGCCAAGGGGGTGGTGCACCGTGACATCAAACCCGAGAACCTCGTGCTCCTGCCGGACGGCCGTCTGAAGATTCTCGACTTTGGGATCGCCCGGTTGGCCCTGGGCCCGGGGGAGGCCCGCCGCACCTGGATGGAGGAGACGATCCAGGGCACCACCCACGGCACGCCGGCCTACATGAGCCCGGAGCAGATCGAGGCCCAGGAGGTGGGGCCTCCCTCGGATCAATTCAGCCTCGGGGTGGTGCTCTACGAATTGGCGGCCCGGCGGCACCCTTTCCGGGAGCCCAGCCTGGTGGGCACCCTTCAGTCCATCCGAAGCCAGGATCCGACGCCCCTGGACCAGCTCCGGGGGGACCTCGGGACGGAGGTGGTGGAGGCCATCCATCGCATGCTGGCCAAGCGGCCGGAGGATCGCTGGCCCGGCCTGGAGGCCCTGGCCCAAGCCTTCGAGCCCGGCTCAGGGGCACCGAGCCGGGGGCTCCTGGCCACGACGCCCCTGGCCCTTCCGCCGTCGCCGAGGCCCCCGCGGCGGTGGCTCGGGATCCTGGGGGCGGGCCTGATCCTGGGGGGAGGGGCCCTGGCGACCTTCTTCGCTTGGAAGCAGGCCTCCCGAAGCTCCCCTCTCCCGGGGGGACGTCGCATGGTGGCGGTGCTTCCCCTGGTCGCCGTGCGCCCGGATCCGGAGAAGGCCTGGCTGAGCACCAGCTTCACGGACGCCATGACCTCGGGCCTGCTCCCCCGCCAGGACGTCCTGGTCCTCGATCGCAGCCGCGTGGCCGAGGCCCTCAAGCGCTACGGCGAGGGGGGGATCGAACTGGAGGCCTCCCGGCCCCTCATCGAGGACCTGAAGGCGGACCTGCTGGTGCTGGGGAACTACCTGGTCCTCGGAGAGCGCCTGCGGCTCACCATCCGCGTCATGGACGGGCGCACCCGCCTGACCACCCACCAGTTCAAGATCGAACGGCCCCTCTCGGACCTGCTCGGTCTGGAGGATGAGCTGGGGTCCCGCCGTCCGAGGGAGAGTGGCCCTCGAGGACGGCCCGTCTCCACTCC
>CAYSXG010000170.1:0-6678 GCA_964434895.1 uncultured Solibacteraceae bacterium
GCCGCCTTTCCTTGGTGTCGGTCATGACGGACCGGTCCCCCCCTCACCATAGACCTGGGCGCCCGCCGGGCGACAGGGCCGGTGGCGGAAATCCCGCGGGTTCCCTACAGACCCTGCAGGCGGAGCAGGCCCGTGGCCTGCCAGAGGACGTAGGTCCCCATGGCCGTCGCCAGGAGGCCCCCGAAGCGCAGCAGCCGGTGCCTCCAAGCCTGCCCCAGCCGGGTGGAGGCCAGGCCCAGCCCCAAGAGGAGGGGCAGGTTCCCCAGGCCGAAGGCCCCCATGCCCGCGGCCCCCATGCGCCAGGTCCCGGCGTCCAGGCTCTTCAGAAGCATCATGTAGACCAGGCCGCAGGGCACCAGTCCCCAGAGCAGCCCCAGCAGGTAGGGCCCCCCGCCGGTCCTCAGGCCCCGACCCAGCAGGTCGGCCACGGGCCGGGGCAGCGGAAATTCCAGCAGGGCGTCCGCCCGGCGCCCCATCAGCATGAACAGGCCCAGCATCAGCATCGAGAATCCGATGCTCAACTTGACGTAGATCTGCCAGGGCCAGCTCTGGGCGGCGATGAGGGCCTGGCCCTCGGGGCGGCAGCAGGCGTGCATATCCTCCACGGTCTGGAGGCGGGCGAAGCCCCCCAAGAAACCGATGGCGGCCCCCAGCCCGGCGTAGGTGCTCACCCGGCCCAGCTGGAAGAGCAGGTGCCGAGGCCAGAGCCCCCCCCCGCGGCGGGCCTGGCTCAGGCCGAAGCTGGCCACGATGGGGCCGCACATGCCCGCGCAGTGGCCCACGGACCCCAGCAGGCCCGCCACCCACATGACCAGCAGCCAGGGGGCAACGTGGGGATGGTGGAGCCAGTTTTCAAGCATATTCCATCATCGGCCCCTTCCCGCTCCCATGGGAAGCGAGGTTGGTCCCGAGCCCCCCGGGAGGTAGAATGGGCGTTCTGGCCCGAGGGCCTGGCGGGGCATGCGCGGCCTTGAGGCCCACCCGCCCTCATTGAGGAGGAACCATGAACGTTGCCAGCGTCGCGGCCCCTAGCTTCGTCACCAATAAGAAGCTGATCGCTTGGGTCGAAGAAGTCGTCGACCTCTGCCAGCCCAAGGACATCCACTGGTGCGACGGTTCCCAGGAAGAATACGACCGGCTCTGCCAGGGGATGGTGGAGGCGGGCACCCTGCGCCCCCTCAACCCCGAAAAGCGCCCCGGGTCCTTCCTCGCCTTCTCCGATCCCGGCGACGTGGCCCGGGTGGAGGACCGCACCTTCGTCTGCCCCACCCGGCGCGAGGACGCGGGCCCCAACAACAACTGGGTCCCCCCGGCCCAGATGAAGGAGACCCTCCGGGGCCTCTTCAAGGGGTGCATGAAGGGTCGGACCATGTACGTCGTGCCCTTCAGCATGGGCCCCCTGGGCTCGGACATCGCCCACATCGGGGTGGAGATCTCCGATAGCCCCTACGTCGCCGTCAACATGAAGATCATGACCCGCATGGGCAAGGCCGTGTACGACGTCCTCGGCGACGGGGACTTCGTGCCCGCCCTCCACTCCGTGGGCATGCCCCTGGCCGAGGGCCAGCCGGACGTGGCCTGGCCCTGCAACCCCACCAACAAGTACATCTGCCACTTCCCCGAAACCCGGGAGATCTGGTCCTTCGGCTCCGGCTACGGCGGCAACGCCCTCCTGGGGAAGAAGTGCTTCGCCCTGCGCATCGCCTCCACCATGGCCCGGGACGAGGGCTGGCTGGCCGAGCACATGCTCATCCTGGGCCTGGAGGACCCCAAGGGCGAAAAGACCTACGTGGCCGCCGCCTTCCCCTCCGCCTGCGGCAAGACCAACTTCGCCATGATCCAGAGCCCCGAAGCCTTCAAGGACCACAAGGTGACCACCGTGGGCGACGACATCGCATGGATCAAGCCCGGCAAGGACGGCCGCCTCTACGCCATCAATCCCGAGGCGGGCTTCTTCGGCGTGGCCCCCGGCACCTCCATGAAGTCCAATCCCAACGCCATGCTCACCATCACGAAGAACACCATCTTCACGAACGTGGCCCTGACCGCGGACGGCGACGTGTGGTGGGAGGGCATGACGGATGAGGTTCCGGACGGCCTCACCAACTGGCAGGGCCAGCCCCACGACAAGCAGAACGGCAAGCCCGCCGCCCATCCCAACGCCCGCTTCACCGCCCCCGCCTCCCAGTGCCCCACCATCGACCCCCGGTGGGAGGACCCCGCCGGCGTGCCCATCAGCGCCTTCATCTTCGGGGGCCGCCGCGCCAGCACCGTGCCCCTGGTGATGCAGCCCGTGAATTGGAGCTTCGGCGTCTACATGGCCGCCACCATCGGCTCCGAAATGACCGCCGCCGCCGCCGGCACCATCGGCCAGGTGCGCCGGGACCCCTTCGCCATGCTGCCCTTCTGCGGCTACCACATGGGGGACTACTTCGATCACTGGCTCCAGATCGGCCGCGAGCTGTCCAACCCGCCCAAGATCTTCATCGTCAACTGGTTCCGGAAGGGCCAAGACGGCAAGTTCCTGTGGCCGGGCTACACCGAGAACATGCGGGTCCTGAAGTGGATCACGGACCGCGTCCACGGCCGGGCCTTCGCCCAGGAGACCCCCCTGGGCTGGATGCCCCGCCGGGAGGACCTGGACCTCAAGGGCATCAAGGGCTTCGACGAGTCCCGCTACAGCGAGCTCACCGCCATCAACAAGGACGAATGGCGGCGGGAGCTGCTGCTCCACGAGGAGCTCTTCGAGCAGCTCTTCGATCGCCTGCCCAAGGAATTCCCCCCCATGCGCCAGCTCCTGCTGGCCGCCCTGTGGCGCACGCCCGCCAAGATGGACATCCCCGCCGGGGACATCTGATCCCGCCGCCTTCCGGGGGCCCCGCGCCGAAGGGCCGGGGCCCCCGCGTTGCTGGGGAAGGCTCCGAGTCTATATAGTGCCTGCATGACCACAGACACCGCCGGTTCCTTCTGCCAGAACTGCTTCACCTGGAACGCCGGGGATCGGGAGACCTGCCGAAAATGCGGCATGCGGCTGTTCATCATGGCCGGCGACCAGACCTGGGAAGAAGAGGAGGTCGTCGAGACCGAGGAGGACCTGGACGAGCACCTCCTGGAGCGCATCACGGCCCTGGAGGAAACCCTCCGCCGGGTGGAGACCTACCTGGAGACCGTCTCCGACCAGCTGGGCAAGCTCGAGCGCAGCGAGGTCATGCTCCGCAACGGCCTCATGGCCCTGGTGCAGGAGATGGAAAGCCGCAACCAGCTGGACGGCGGCAGCTTCTCCCAGCGGTGGGAGCATCTGGTGGAAGAGAACCTGCACCTCATCGGCGCCCGGGAACTCTTCACCCGCTACCGGGCCCGCATCCTGCCCATCGCGAAACCCAAGTCCATGTCCCAGCTCAAGCGGGCCCTCCTGGAGACCAGCGCCTTCCTGGAGAACGCCCAGCTCCCGGAGGCCGCCGACCGCCTGGCCCAGGCCCTGGCCCTGGACCCCAAGAACTACGAGCTGCTCTTTACGGTCGCCGCCCTCAAGGAAGTGGCCGGCCAGTTGGAGGAGGCCGAGGGCTTGGCCAAGCGGACGGTGTCCCAGAGCCCCCGCCACTACGAGGCCTGGATGCTCGTCGCCAAGATCATGCAGGCGGTGCCGGACCGCGTCGACGAGGCCGTGGAGGCCCTGCGCCAGGCGGCGGATCTGCGGCCGGAGGAGGCCGATCCCCGGATCCAGCTCACCGAGCTCCTCCTGGAGGAGGAAGACCTCCAGGGAGCCCTGGAAAACATCCAGGAGGCCGTGGACCTCCAGCGGGACGGGGATAGCCTCGCCCTGCTGGGGGAGGTGCACCTGGCCCGGGGAGAGGCCGCCCAGGCCATCGCCGTCCTCAAGGAGGCCAGCACCTACCTCCCCGGCGACCTGGCCGTGCGGGAGCTCCTGGCCGAGGGTTACATTCTGGCCCAGGAGAGGGCCAAGGCCTTTTCCATCCTGCACGAGCTGCTGCAGCAGCACCCGGGGGACCCCAACCTGCTCCTGCTTCTGGACGCGGAATCCCCGGCCCAGCTCCGCAGCGCCCGGGGGGGCAAGGCCCACGCGGAAGCCATGCTGGACGAGGCCCAGGCCTGGATGGAGGAGGGCAAGCTCCGGGAAGCCGATACCTGGATCAAGAAGGCCAAGCGCAAGGACCGCAGCGAGCGGCTGGACCTCCTGGAGCTCCAGCTGGCCTTCCGCAAGCACCCCGAAGCCCAGCTCCCCAAGGCCCTGGCCTTCGCCGAGAGCAAGCGCCATCCCCGCCTCTGCTTCCAGGGCCTGCGCCTCGCCCTGGAACACCTCATGGACCAGAGCGACCACACCGGCGTGGAAGAGGCCCTGGACCGCTTCCTGAAGGCCCACCCCAAGAGCAGCGGGGCCTGGGAGGCGGCCCTCATGAGGGCCGCCCATCGCCTCCTCCAGGGTCGGGTCGGCGACGCGGATCTGAAGGAGGTCCGGCGACTCCAGGCGGCCCCCCTCCCGGGCCAGGAATCCCGGGCCCGGACCCTCCTAGGTCAATACCTGCTCGCCCTGAAGCGGCCCGGGGAGGTGGTGGAACTCCTGGACCCGGTCCTGGAAAAAGAGCCCACCCTTATCAATTATTTCCAACTCGGCACCGCGCTGGCCGCCGTCGGAGCCGGCCGGGAGGCCCTGGCCCTCCTGCGGGAGGGCCAGGATGCGGACCCCGGGGAGCTCCGTGAGGACCAGGCCGAAGGGGTCCAGCGCCAGATGAAGGCCCTCATCCAAGACCTTGAAGGGGGCCCCAAGAAGGTGTGACCCCCGTTCGAACATTAAAGTTGACGTTTTTGGTCGGGAATCCACAATGGATAGGTTCGGGAGGGTTCGCCCTTCCGCGTTGCTGGTTCTCCTTCTGGGACCGGCCTTCCCGGAGACGCCATGTCCACGGACCTCTCAGCGGTCACCAGCCAGGAATACAAGTACGGGTTCGTCACCGACATCGAGTCGGACACCGTGGCCCCGGGCCTGTCCGAAGAGGTCATCCGCCTGATCTCCTCCAAGAAGGGGGAGCCCGAGTGGATGCTGGAATGGCGACTGAAGGCCTACCGCCATTGGCTGAACATGGCCCTGCCGGAATGGGCGGACGTCCACTACGAAAGGCCCGACTTCCAGAAGATCGTCTACTACAGCGCCCCCAAGCCCAAGCAGGCCAAGTACCAGTCCCTGGACGAGGTGGACCCCGCGCTCCTGCGCACCTTCGAGAAGCTCGGCGTGCCGATCAACGAGCAGGCCGCCCTGGCGGGCGTGGCCGTGGACGTCGTCTTCGATTCCGTTAGCGTCACCACCACCTACAAGGAGAAGCTGGCGGCGGTGGGCATCATCTTCTGCTCCTGCTCCGAGGCCGTGAAGGAGCACCCGGACCTGGTGAGGAAGTACCTGGGCAGCGTGGTGCCCTATTCGGACAACTTCTACGCGGCCCTCAACAGCGCGGTCTTCACGGACGGCTCCTTCGTCTTCATCCCCAAGGGCGTGAAGTGCCCCATGGACCTCAGCACCTACTTCCGCATCAACAACAAGGAGAGCGGCCAGTTCGAGCGGACCCTCATCGTGGCGGAGGAGGGGGCCTCCGTGTCCTACCTCGAGGGCTGCACGGCCCCGAAATTCGACACCAACCAGTTGCACGCGGCGGTGGTGGAGCTGGTGGCCCTGGACGACGCGGCCATCAAGTACAGCACGGTCCAGAACTGGTACGCCGGCGACAAGGACGGCGTCGGCGGGATCTACAACTTCGTCACCAAGCGCGGGCTCTGCAAGGGCCGGAACGCGAAGATCAGCTGGACCCAGGTGGAGACTGGCAGCGCCATCACCTGGAAGTACCCGAGCTGCGTGCTGCTGGGCGAGAGCAGCGTCGGGGAGTTCTATTCCGTGGCCCTCACGAACCACAAGCAGCAGGCGGACACCGGCACCAAGATGCTCCACATCGGCCGGAACACCCGCAGCACCATCATCTCGAAGGGCATCTCCGCCGGCGAGAGCGCCAACAGCTACCGCGGCCTGGTGAAGGTGATGCCCAAGGCGGAGGGGGCCCGCAACTTCAGCCAGTGCGATTCCATGCTCATCGGGACCCACTGCTCCGCGAACACCTACCCCTACATCGAGGTGGAGAACCGCAGCGCCAAGGTCGAGCACGAGGCCACCACCAGCAAGATCGGGGAGGAGCAGCTCTTCTACTTCCAGCAGCGGGGCATCCCCGCCGAGGACGCCATCAGCCTGATCATCAACGGCTTCTGCAAGGACGTCTTCCGGGAGCTCCCCATGGAGTTCGCCGTGGAGGCCACCAAGCTGCTCTCCTTGAAGCTGGAAGGAAGCGTGGGATGAAGGTCCCCGCCGAGAAGAGAGGCCCTTCAAACGAATGGATCGCGATTTGGGAGTCGAAGGCATGCTGAGCATCAAGAACCTCACCGCCACCGTGAACGGCAAGGACGTCCTGAAGGGCATCAGCCTCGAGGTCCGGGCCGGCGAAGTGCACGCCATCATGGGGCCCAACGGCTCCGGGAAGTCCACGCTGGGCAAGGTGCTGGCGGGCCATCCGGCCTACGAAGTGACCGGTGGGGAAGTCCGCTTCGAGGACCAGGACCTCTGGGAGCTGGAGGCGGAGGACGCGGCCCGCCGGGGCGTCCTCCCGGGCTTCCAGGCCCGCC
>CAYSXG010000171.1:0-6661 GCA_964434895.1 uncultured Solibacteraceae bacterium
CCCTCTACTCCTCCATCGCCAAGCTGAACACGCCGGACGTGAACATCATGACGGCGGAGGATCCGGTGGAGTTCAACTTCGCCGGCATCAACCAGGTGCAGATGAAGGAGCAGATCGGCCTCAACTTCGCCGCGGCGCTGCGCTCCTTCCTTCGGCAGGACCCCAACATCATCCTCGTGGGCGAGATCCGGGACTTCGAGACCGCGGAAATCGCCATCAAGGCCTCCCTCACGGGCCACCTGGTGCTCTCCACCCTGCACACCAACGACGCCCCCAGCACCATCAACCGCCTCATGAACATGGGTGTGGAGCCCTTCCTGGTGGCCACCTCCGTCAACATCATCTGCGCCCAGCGGCTGGTCCGGCGCGTCTGTGCGGCCTGCAAGGAGCCGGATCCCCACCAGCCGCCGCCGGAGGCCCTGCTCAAGGCCGGTTTCACGGAGGAGGAGGTGAAGCGGGGCGTCAACCTGATGCACGGGCGGGGCTGCGAGACCTGCAATAAGAAGGGCTTCAAGGGCCGCGTGGGCCTTTACGAAGTCCTGGAGATGTCCGAGACCCTCAAGGACATGATCCTCACGGGGGCCTCGGCCATCGAATTGCGCGAGCAGGCGGTGAAGGAGGGGATGATTACACTTCGGCGCTCGGGTTGCCGAAAGATCCTCGACGGGGTGACCACCATCGAGGAAATCGTCCGGGAAACCGTGCTCTAGGAGCCTCCATGAGCGATAGCAACGCCCAGTACGTGGTCCCGCTTCAGCAGCTGCTGAAGACCATGGTGGAGTACGGCGGCACGGACCTTCACATCACCACCGAGACCGCCCCCCAGGTCCGCATCGATAGCCGCATGGTGCCCCTCAAGCTGCCCCCCATGGACGCCTCCCAGACCCGCTGGCTCTGCTACGGCGTTATGACCGACCAGCAGAAGCACCGCCTGGAGGAGGACCTGGAGGTCGACTTCTCCTTCGGCCTCCAGGGCGTGGCCCGCTTCCGCGCCAACGTGTTCAACCAGAGGGGCGCCACCGCGGGGGTTTTCCGTACCATCCCCGAGAACATCCGCAGTTTCGAGCAGCTGGGGCTGCCTCCGGCGGTCCAAAGCCTCTGCGACAAGCCCCGGGGCCTGGTCCTGGTGACCGGCGTGACCGGGTCCGGGAAGTCCACGACCCTCGCGGCCATGATCGACAAGATCAACGAGACGGAGTCCTGCCATATCCTCACCATCGAGGACCCGGTGGAGTACGTCCACAAGCACAAGCGGTGCTTGGTGAACCAGCGCGAGATCCACGCGGACACCCACAGCTTCAAGAAGGCCCTGCGGAGCGCCCTGCGCCAGGACCCGGACGTGGTGCTCGTGGGCGAGCTGCGGGACCTGGAGACCATCGAATCCGCCCTCACCATCGCCGAGACGGGCCACCTGACCTTCGGGACCCTCCACACCAACAGCTGCGTCCAGACCATCAACCGCATCATCGACGTCTTCCCCAGCCATCAGCAGGCGCAGGTCCGGGCCCAGCTCTCCCTGGTGCTGGAAGGGGTCTGCTGCCAGTCCCTCATCCCCAAGACCAACGGCAAGGGACGGGCCCTGGCCTTGGAGGTGATGATCCCCAATCCCGCCATCCGTAACCTGATTCGTGAGGACAAGATCCATCAAATCTATAGTTCCATGCAGACGGGCCAGATGAAGTTCGGCATGCAGACCTTCAATCAGAGCCTGGCGGAGCTGGTCCTGAGGGGGGAGATCTCCCAGGACGTCGCCATGTCCTTCTCCTCCAACCTCGACGAGCTCCGGGAGCTCATCAACCGGGGCGTGGGGACCGTCAACATGGCCCCCCAGGCCCCGCCCGGCAAATCCCCCTCGGGCTCCGTGCTGGCGGGTCGGAACCCTAATATCAAGTACACCTAGCCTTTCCGAGTCCCAGGGCCTATCCTGGGCCAAACGTCCCATCCGATTCACCCGAGGTCCGCATGCCATCCTATGCATGGAAAGGAAAGAACAGGCTCGGCGAGATCCAGGAGGGGGTCATCGTTGCCGACACCAAGGACGCGGCGGGCTCGACCCTCAAACGCAACGGCATCCAGGTCCTCACGATCAAGGCCCAGTCCGCGGCGGGCACCAAGGCTCTCGGGAAGGTGAAGCCCAAGGATCTGGCCATCTTCACCCGCCAGTTCAGCGTGATGATCGACGCCGGTCTCCCCCTGGTCCAGTGCCTGGAAATTCTGGGGGCCCAGCAGCAGGACAAGGGCTTCCAGAAGATCATCGGCGTCGTCCGGCAGGACGTGGAGCAGGGCACGACCCTCCAGGCGGCCCTGTCCAAGCATCCCAAGGCCTTCAACGACCTCTACGTGAACATGGTGGGGGCTGGGGAAAGCGGCGGTATTTTGGACGTCATCCTTCAACGCCTTTCCATCTACATTGAAAAAGCCGTGAAATTGACGGGCAAGGTCAAGAGCGCCATGACCTACCCCGTCGCGGTCATCTCCATCGCCGTCATCGTGGTGGCCGTGATCATGGTGAAGGTGATCCCGGTTTTCAGCACCATGTACGAGGGCCTGGGATCCACCCTCCCCCTGCCGACCCGCATCTGCATCGGCATCTCGAACATCCTGATCCGCTACTCCCCCCTCGTGATCATCTTCGTCGCCCTGGTGGTGATGGGACTCAAGCAGTACTACAAGACGAATACCGGGAGGCTCCAGATCGATACGATCCTCCTCAAGCTCCCGGTCTTGGGGGACCTCCTCCTCAAGGTGGCGGTGGCCCGCTTCTGCCGCACCCTGGGCACCCTCACCAGCTCCGGCGTGCCCATCCTCGAAGGCATGGAGATCACCGCGCGCACTGCGGGCAACCTGGTGATCCAGAACGCCATCCTCAAGTCCAAGGAGGCGGTGGAGCAGGGGCGGAACATCTCCACGCCCCTGGCGGAGACCAAGGTCTTCCCGCCCATGGTGGTGCAGATGGTGGGGGTGGGCGAGGCCACCGGCGCCCTGGACGCCATGCTGGCCAAGGTGGCCGACTTCTACGAGGACGAGGTGGACAACGCCGTGGCGGCCCTCACGAGCCTCATGGAACCGGTCATGATCGGCGTCCTCGGCGGCATCATCGGCTTCATCGTGGTGGCCATGTACATGCCCATCTTCAACCTGGCCAACGTGGTGGGTAAGGACTAATTTCCTTACATGCCCGCAGGAGGGCCGTACTTTTGCTTAGGTGCTGAGGAGGCCCCGCATGAACGCCCGTTCCGATAGTCATGGATTCACCCTGGTCGAGCTTCTCCTGGTACTGGCGATCATCGGCATCATCTCCGGCATCGCGATTCCCACCTTCATGGGCCAGCGCAAGCGGGCTCGGGTCATCGGGGACGCCTCCACCAACGCCCGGGTGCTGGCCATGATGCTGGAGTCCCGGAAGGCCGAAACGGGGGTCTACGCGAACACCTCCGCCGGTGCGGTGGTCCAGAACTGGACCTCCTCCGGGGCCTCCCCCTCCGCCAGCACCAACCTGGCTCCGGCCTTCGCCCCCAAGGGCCAGTCCCGGATGAACTTCTCGGTCTCCATCCCCACGGCCGGAGGCGGCCTGGCCTACACCATCACCGTGAAGGACGCCTCCCTGACCGCCAAGCCCACGGTTCTGACCCTGAACCAGGCGGGCTCCCTATCCGTGACGGCCCAGTACAAGTAGTTAGAGTATTGATATCAGTTGACTTGAGGGGAGGCGATGCCTCCCCTCGAGCTTAGTGGGACGGCGTGGTCTTGGCTTTGGGCTCCTCCCCCTTCTTGGCCTGGTAGGCCTCCGGGAGCACGGAGCCGGGCACGAGGGGTTGGAGCAGGGCCTCGGCCTCCGCCCGCCGCTTTTCGAAGTCCGCTTCGGAGAGGGTCTCCACCGAAAGCAGTTCATAGCGACGGAAATGGAGGGCGTGGGCCCCTCCGGCGGTGAGGGGCTTCCAGATGGTGAGGTCCGGGCCCTCCCCCATGCCGGCGCTGGTGTCCTTGGCCCGGGCCTCCTTGGGGGTCGTGTACTCCGAAAGCCAGAGGCCCTTGGGGGCGATGATGGTGGACCCCGCCAGTTCCTTGTCGCTGGTCTGGCGGTATTCGATGGGGTTCTCCTCGTAGTAGGAGGTGTCCAGCGTGTGGTAGCGGATGGGGGCCTTGGGGTAGCGGTGATCCAGGAAGGCCGCATCGAAGGATCCCTCCCGGCGCACGCTGCGCAGGATGCCGTCCCGGAGGCCCAGAAGGCTGATGCTTTCGGGCTTGAGCCTGGGGGTCGCCTGGTCCGAGAAACCCGGACCCGCGGCCAGGAAGGCCACCCGGCATTCCCAAGGATCGATGGAGTAGCCGTGGATGCCTTGCAGGCGGAAGCCCGCGGGTCCCACGTTGTGGAAGCGCTCGCCGTGGTCCGAGAAGAGGATCCGGGCGGCCCCCCGGTAGTCGGGGTCCTGGGAGAGCCCGTTCCAGACGGGGGTCCAGGCCCGGAGGATGTTCCGCATCCGGATCTGGTAGGCCGTCCAGGGACTCACCCGGGGGTCGGGGTGTTCCGCGTCGGTCTTCAGAACCAGGAACTTGTTGGGCACGGGACGGAAGCGGTTCGGGGCCAGGGTCCACCAGCGGGGGAGCTCCTGGAGTTCCTTGCGGCTGAGGTAGATGGGCTGATGGGCCAGGCAGGTGTGGAACATCAGGAGGTCCCCTCCCCGCCCTAGGCGGAGGGCCTCTTTCAGGCCGGCGTCCAGGGGGGCCCAGGGGTTGGTGGTGGGGAAGGGCTTGAACCAGTTCTCCCAGCTCGCGTAGAGGGGAAAACTGACGGCCAGGTTGGAATTGGCGAAGTTCTCCCAGCCCTCGGCGGGCATGAGGGAGTCGTCGAGGCCGATGTTCCGTTCCGCCAAGCCGATGGTGCCCCCGTCGTCGATGTAGAAGCGGCTGGCCCAGCCGGCCTTCTTGGCCTCTGCCAGGACCGTCAGGGTGCCGGGGTATTGGAATTCCTCCAGGGTGGGCCCCACGTGGCCCACGGTGTAGAAGAGGGGGTCGCCCCCCCACAGGATGTGCCAGAGCAGGCGGGTGGCCGGGATGGGGGTGTAGGCGTTCTCGTACTGCAGTCCCGCCATGTCGGGGCTGTTCTGGAGGAAGGTGTCGGACCTCAGCCCGTCGATGCCCAGCAGAACGAACTTGGCAGAGTGGGAGCCCCCCCGGGCGGCGGGGGAGGGGCGGGGGATCCAGCTGGGGAGCTGGGAAAGGCCGGTCCAGGCCAGGAGCCAGAGGGCCAGGAGGGCCAGGCCTCGGCCCCAGGAAAGGTGGGTGCGGACCCAATAAACGGGGTAGGCCAGGGCCGCCAGGGCCAGGGCCGGAAGAAGGAGGCCCAGGGGGATCTGGCGGAGGCCCGGGATCACCCAAAGGGCCGTAGGCACCTCCCACCAGAGGATGAGGTGGATCCACAGCATGGCCGAAAGGCCCAAGCCCAGGGCCTGCCGCCCGTGCCACTCCCGGGACCATCGGGGGCGAAGGCCCAGGCCTACGCCTAGGGTCAGCAGCCAGGCGAGGATGCCCACCAGCAGGTAGATGGGGAGGAGGATGCCGAAGGTGTAGCTCACCGCGAAGGTTCGGACCGCGGCGAACTTCCAGGAGGTGGCGATCCACCCGCTCATCCCGCCGTTGGCCCAGTGATAGAAGAGTCCGAAGGCCAGGCCGCTGAGGGCCAGGGCCGCGGGGCCGATCAGCAAGGTGGCCGCGATGCGGCGCCCGGTGGAGGGCGGAGCCTCCGGCGAGGGGGAGTTCAAAGGGGCCTCCATAAGCAATGCAGGGGGGCCGAGGCCCCCCTGCATTGTGCATGATATCGGTTCGGAACTACTCGACGGCCACGGACTTCTTGATGACGGAAGCGCCGTTGATCAGGTTCTTCACCTTCACGACGCCGCCCATGAAGCCGATGCCGTTGGAGGGGTACTGGAGGTAGAACTTGGCCTGGCCGAGGCTGCCAGCGGTCATCGCCGCTTCGAAAGCGGACTTGGTGGACTTGCTGGTGAGGGTGGTGATGGTGGACACGTAGGCGGGAGCGCTGGCCTTCCAGGGGTTCTTGTCGCCGGCGGTGGTGGCCTTGAGGTAGTTCCCAATGCTGGTCACGACGTTGGCGGAGGAGAGGCCCTGCTCGCGGGCCTTGTCGTACTGACCCACCAGATCGCCCACACGGCCGGTCATGTTCTCGGTGGAGGCCTTGTCCCGGGCTCGGGAGCGCTGGCTCAGGAGGGCGGGGATCGCGATGGCCGCGATGATGCCGATGATAGCGAGCACCAGCAACAGCTCGATGAGGGTGAAGCCGGACTGCTTCTTCATAGGGGCTCCTTGTGAGACGGTCCGAGGAAAGCCTATCAATCCTCGTGCCAGGTTGGAAGGTGGAAGTGCAGACAGGAAGTCTAGTCCTGCGTTGGGGGTTCCACAAGATCTTTTGAAAAGTGAGGTTGGCATACTGCCCTAAAACGTCACTCGAGTGCCCCGGGGGGGCATGATCGCTTCCTAAAACCGCCCGCCTCCAGGACTTCCTCCCCGGCCCTTCCCCCCGCAGGATATGGTGGGATCCGAATCCGGTCCGCAGCCCTCCGCCGGGTGGGTAAGGGCCATCCAGGGGCGGGAGCAGCATGGATACGCAGGCCTACATCGACGCCTACCTCGCCGAGACCCG
>CAYSXG010000172.1:0-6637 GCA_964434895.1 uncultured Solibacteraceae bacterium
GGAGCAGGATTCCAACTGGATGCTGCGCCCCCTGCGGGAGACCCAGCTCAGCTACGCGGCCCGGGACGCGGCCCTGCTGCTGCCCCTGCTCCGCCGCCTTTCGGACGAGGCCGAGGCCAAGCGGGAGGATCCGGAGGTGGGCCCGCGCCTGGCGGCCCTGCCCGGGGAGGTGCGCCGCCTCTTCCAGCGCATTCGCCGCTACCAGAAGCCCGATCACGATCCCGTGGTGGACAAGGCCCGGGCCATGGGCCTCGACTGCGCCAAGGCCAAGGCCATCACGGAGCTCCGATGGCAGTGGGGCAACGAGGGGGACGTGGGGGCCGTGATGGAGCTGGGGAACCGCTGGATCCTGGGCCGCCTGCAGAACGCCCCCCGCAGCAAGGAGGCCCTGGAGCGCACGATCCCCAACCCCCGCTTCCGGCGGAAGAGGTTGGATGCCCTATGGGAGGTGCTGGGACAGCCGACGCTCGTCGTGGACGAGGGATCCACCGACGGCTAACCTAGGGCCACCCCTTCGGCCGGAGCCCCTCACGATGAGCGATTCCATGGACACCCTGCTGACCTTTCCCGCTGGGCTGGTCGGCTTTCCGGAGTTGAAGACCTTCCGCATCTTCGAGCCGGCGGACGGCTATCCCCTCAAGTTCCTCCAGAGCGTGGACAACGCCGAGATCTCCTTCGTCTGCATCGATCCCGCGGGCCTCAAGCCGGACTACGCCGTGCCCCTCTCCGAAGAGGACGCCCAGGCCCTGGCCATCGAGCAACCCGCGGACGCCCTGGTGCTGACCCTGGTGGTGATCCCCGAGGACCCCCGGCGCATGCCCACAACCCTGTCGGGGCCCCTGTTGTGTAACGTCCGCACCCCCTGCGGACGCCAGTTCGGGCTGAACGCGGACCAATTCCCCCTCCAGTACCCGATCCTGGGGAGCTGATCGTGCTGGTCATCACCCGAAAAACCGATCAGTCCATCGTCATCGACGGCCGCGTGGAAGTGGTGGTCCTGGGCGTCACCAAGGACGGCGTGCGCCTGGGCATCAAGGCCCCCAAGGAGGTCCAGGTCCACCGCTGGGAGGTCTTCGAGGCCATCCGCGCGGTCAACGAGGCCGCCGCCAAGCCCGTGGACGTCAAGGACGCCGCGGCCCTCCTGCGGGAAAAACTGCCCTCCGGGGGGGAGCCCCCCGTCCGGGCCCTGCTCCAAAAGGGCCCGTCTAAAGCCAAGAAGGAGGGCGGCCGATAAGGGGGGCCTATGGACCTCTCCATCGCAGCCCTCAGCGCCGTTCGCCAGCTGGACACCTCCAGCGAGCGGGGGACCCTCCTGCTCCGGGAGGTGCGGGGTTTTCAGGTCCCCAGAAACAAGGACTGGGTCAACCTGGTGGCCCAGGCCGGAGGGGTGGGGCGGAACCTGAACCTCTTCGCCTGATCAGGCCGCGGGCACCATCTTCACGATGAAGGTGATGTCCGGATTGGCCATCGTCAGCTCCGCGATCTTGTCCAGGGCCTCTTCGGAGGTGGGGAAGCGCCAGGGGAGCTCCTGGCGGCGGCCCGTCCCGAGATCGATCTGGACGACGCAAAAAAGGTGAGGAAGTGCCATGGGGACCCCCAGACTGGCGCTGCTCCGGGGATTATCGAGAAATGTTTTGGGCATGGCGATAAAAAAGATCAAAAAATTAATGTGTTTAAACACAAAATAAAAAACTCTCTTCGGAGAAATGGCCGAATTCCTCGATCCGTCCTGTGCATCGGGTGGGGATTGGTTCCAGTGGATCAAGGAGGGCGGGGACCCGGTCGCCGAAGGCCCCCGGGCGCTGCTTGTGCATGGGGACGGCGGCGCCGTCACCGACGCTGGTCCTCGTGCTTCAGGGCCGCCGCGATGCGACGCTTCAAGTCGAGGGGCGAGGTGAACACCATCGCACGTCCCCGCCAATCCTGATCCAGCAGTCCCAGAGAGGCCAATCCCAGCAGGTCCGTTCGGGCCGTCTGGTAGGCCACCCCGTGGATGTTCTGGTGCCGTTGGATGGTGTAAACCTCGCCTCCGTGCTTCAACGCATGGACCAGCAGGTCCCGCTGCCGATGGTTCAGGGCCGAGCCCAATCCAGCCCCCGGCTTCAGCAGGCGTTCCAGGCCCGCCTGTTCGCGCTGCCGCCGCCCAAGAAAGGCGTGGAGCGCATCCAGGGCCTTCCGGAGGGTGTCCAGCTGGTGCAGCAGGAAGTAGGTGGTATCCCCCCCGTCCGTTTCCGTGTGCAGGTAGGCGCGGCCGTACTGGGCAGGCGCTTTTCGGAGGATGTGGGAAATGGAAATGAACTCCGACAGCCAGTACCCATCGCGGAGCATGGACCAGTAGAAGAGGGCCCGCGCCGTGCGGCCGTTGCCGTCCGCGAAGGGATGGTCATAGCCGATCATGAAGTGCAGCAGGATGGCCCTCAGCACCGGGTGGACGAAGGGGGGGGCGTCCTCCGATCTGTTCGCGAAGGCGCAAAGACGCTCCATGCGCTCCTGGAGCTCCCCGTGGTGGGGCGGGATGTGAAGGATGTCGCCGTTGTCCCGGTCGTAGACATGCACATCGTCGGAGCGACGATAGCGGCCCGCATCCGCGGGGTCCTTCAAGGTCCCCTCGGTCACGAGGCGATGGACCTCCAGGATCCGCGCGGGGCTCAGGGCTTCATCCCGCAGTCCCTGGATCACCTGCATGGCGCGGAAATTGTTGAGGATCATCCGCTCGTCCTGGGTGCGTGGCGATCGGTTTCCCCGCAGCATGGCCTCAGCCACCTTGCGGGTGGTGGAGGCCCCTTCCAACTGGCTGGACGTGATGGATTCCTCGATAAGGGAGCGCAGCAGGTACTCGTCCCGATGGACGGGCGTCGCCAGTTCGGAGGCGAAACGGAGCGTGGCCCCGGCTGCCTGGTCGATGTGGTGCAGATGGACCAGGGCCGGCTCCGGCAGGCCAAAGACGAAGGGACGGCCCTCCTTATCCAGGAGCGGCAGGGTCCGGAAGCCGGGTTGCCGCGCGAGTCGGATTCCGAACCACCAGCCCTCGTGATCCAACCCTTCGGGCGGCTCCCGGCGGCGGACTTCGTCCCAATGGAGGTACTGCCCCTTGGGCATCGAATCCACTCCGGCCAGGGCAATGCCGACCAAGCGCTCGGAGGCTATCTCAGTCATCAGTTCGTGAAAAGGTCTCGGGCTCTCGGGGACCTTCATGGGCCACCTACTAATTTTGACAATAATTAGTACCAGATCGGTAGATTAGGCTGCGACCCCTCCCCTGTCCACGAAATACTAATTTTGGTGCTTATTAGTAGTTAATTAGTAGTTCATCACATTCGATCTAACACTCATATTTACTTCAAATATGGCTTGAGGTAGACCCCGGTGATGCTCCCCTTGGCCTTGGCGATCTGCTCGGGTGTCCCGACCGCGATGATCTGACCGCCTTCGTTGCCCCCTTCGGGGCCCAGGTCCAGGATCCAGTCGGCGGTCTTGATGACGTCCAGGTTGTGCTCGATGACGATGACCGTATTGCCGGTGTCCACGAGGCGGGTGACCACCTCCAGCAGCTTCTGGATGTCCTTGAGGTGCAGGCCGGTGGTGGGCTCGTCCAGGATGTAGACGGTCCTCCCCGTGGCCCGCTTACTCAGTTCCTTGGCCAGCTTTACCCGCTGGGCCTCGCCCCCCGAGAGGGTGGTGGCGCTCTGGCCGAGGCGGATGTAGCCCAGGCCCACGTCCATGAGGGTCTGGAGCTTGTTGGCCAGCACCGGGATGGGGGCGAAGCGCTCCAGGGCCTCCTCCACGGTCATGGCCAGCACGTCGCTGATGCTCTTGCCCTGGTAGTGGATCTCGAGGGTCTCGCGGTTGTAGCGCCGGCCCTTGCACTGCTCGCAGGTGACGTAGACATCCGGGAGGAAGTGCATCTCGATCTTGAGGACGCCGTCCCCCTCGCACTTTTCGCAGCGGCCCCCCTTCACGTTGAAGGAGAAGCGCCCCGGCGTGTAGCCCCGGGCCTTGCTCTCGGGCAGCTGCGCGAAGAGCTCCCGCAGGGGCGTGAACAGGCCCGTGTAGGTGGCGGGATTGGAGCGCGGCGTGCGCCCGATGGGAGCCTGGTCGATGTCGATGACCTTGTCGATGGCCTCCAGGCCCTTGAGGGCCCGATGCCGGCCCACCACGTGGACGCCTTGGTGCAGCTGGTTGGCGAGGGCCTTGTAGAGGATCTCGTTCACCAGCGTGCTCTTGCCGCTGCCGCTGACCCCCGTCACGCAGGTGAAGAGGCCGATGGGGAAGGCCGCGTCCACCTTGCGGAGGTTGTTCTCCGCGGCCCCGAGGACCTCCAGGTGGCCCCGGGAGGGCTTCCGCCGCTTGGGGGGGACGGGGATCTCGTCCCGGCCCGAAAGGAAGGCGCCGGTGATGCTCTGGGGATGGGCGGACACCTGCTTGGGGCTCCCCTGGGCCACCACGAAGCCCCCGTGCTCCCCGGCGCCGGGGCCCATGTCCAGCACGTGGTCCGCCTCCAGGATGGTTTCCAGGTCGTGCTCCACCACCAGCACCGTATTGCCCAGGTCCCGCATCTCCTTGAGCGTGTTCAGGAGCTTGTGGTTGTCCCGCTGGTGCAGGCCGATGCTGGGCTCGTCCAGCACGTACATGACGCCCTGGAGCTTGGAGCCGATCTGCGTGGCCAGGCGGATGCGCTGGCCTTCCCCGCCGGAGAGGGTCGCCGCGCTGCGGTCCAGGGTCAGGTAGCCCAGGCCCACGTCGTCCAGGAAGCCCAGGCGCTCGCGGATCTCCTTGAGCACCTTCTCGGCGATGATGGCGTCCTTCCCCTCGAGGTCCAGGCCCGCGAACCAGGCCCGGGCCTCCCGGACGCTCTGCTGCACCACGTCCGCGATGTGCCGCCCCGCCACGAAGACCGAAAGGATCTCGGGCCTCAGGCGCCGGCCCTTGCAGGCCTCGCAGGGGGTGATCCGCATCGATTGCTCCAGCTCCTCGCGGATCTCCTCGCTGGTGGTCTCCTTGTAGCGGCGTTCCAGGTTGCCGATGATGCCTTCGAAGTGGTGCATGAATTCGTAGCGGTTGCGCTTGTTCTCGTAGACGAAGCGCATCTGCTTGGTCATGCCGTGCAGCAGCACGTTCTGGACGTCCTTGGGGAGCTTCTTCCAGGGCGTGTCGAGGCTGAACTTCATGGCCCGTGCCAGCTGCTCCATGAACTGCGCCCGCCACCCGTCCTCGCTGACGCTCTTCCAGCCGCTGGCCTGGATGGCGCCGGCGTTGATGGAGAGTTCGGGGTTGGGGACGATCAGCTCCTCGGCGAACTGGCGCTTGAAGCCCAGGCCGTCGCAGGCCTCGCAGGCGCCGTAGGGGCTGTTGAAGGAGAAGGAGCGGGGCTCCAGCTCCGGCAGGCCCAGGCCGAAGCGCGCGCAGGCCCCGTTGTTGCAAGCGAGCTTGGAGGAGAAGAGGACTTCCCCCGGGGCGCGGTCCTTGGGGCTTCGGGACTCCCCGCCCTCCTTGACCACGAGGGCGCTGCCCTCGGCGAGGTTGCAGGCGATCTCCAGGCTGTCCGCCAGGCGGGTGGACAGGCCCTCGGCCACCTTGAGGCGGTCGATGACCACCTCGAGGGTGTGCTTCTTCTGCTTGTCGAGGTCCGGGATGCCCTCGGTGAGGTCCAGCATCGCGCCGTTCACCCGGGCGCGGATGTAGCCGCGCTTCATGAGGTCCTGCAGCAGCTTCTTGTATTCCCCCTTCCGGCCGCGCACCACGGGGGCCAGGATCTGGAGCCGGGTGCCTTCGGGCCAGGCGAGGATCTGGTCCGCCATCTCCTGGATGGTCTGGCTGGCGATGGGCTGCTCGCAGGCCATGCAGACGGGCTTGCCCGTGCGGGCGTAGAGGAGGCGGAGGTAGTCGTAGATCTCGGTGACCGTGGCCACCGTGGACCGGGGGTTCTTGCTGGTGGTCTTCTGCTCGATGGAGATGGCCGGCGAGAGGCCCTCGATGCTGTCCACCTCGGGCTTTTCCATCTGGTCCAAGAACTGCCGGGCGTAGGCCGAGAGCGACTCCACGTAGCGCCGCTGGCCCTCGGCGTAGATGGTGTCAAAGGCAAGGGAAGACTTGCCTGACCCGGAGACGCCGGTCACCACCGTCAGCGCGTTGTGGGGAATCTCAAAATCAACGTTCTTGAGATTGTGCACCCGTGCCCCGCGGACCACGATGCTCTCGCTCTCGGCGACCTTCGCGTTTTGTAGTGCCTTGTCAGAAACAGCCATTTTTGACCCAGTCGATGCCTTAGCCGCAGGCAGGCCCAGCGATTGAGGCGGAATCTTTTATTGTAATTGGTTTTTGGAAGGCGAAGTGTCAGGCGTCAAAACGAATCTCACCCTCTGCAAAAACCGCGAAGAATGGCGCGCCCGGCTTCTCTGGAGCTGGCTCCACCCCAGAGTCAAATTCAGAATCGAGCCTCTTTTCCAGAGCAGCGTGATTGATTGGGACATCTTGTGCGGTAACGATCTCATCCATAGTAGTGACTCAAGCTTGAAAACAGTAGGTGAACTTTTTAGCAAAGAGCTAAGCCCTCATCACAATGGGTTTTTCAGCTCAATGCTCTGCACGCCAGTACGCCTGAACCCATAACCTCAACCAATAAAAAGGAGAGTGCCAT
>CAYSXG010000173.1:0-6627 GCA_964434895.1 uncultured Solibacteraceae bacterium
CCGGGGGAGGAGGATCCAAACTAGTATCTTTGCCCGGGGGAGTTGGGTCAGGCCCTTAACCTTAGCCCTGGACGGGGCTTCCCGTCCCCCCGTTCGGGGCGGCCCTCCGGCCGAAAATGCCTGATAATCTGGCCTCCGAGGTCAAGAATGCTCGAGCGTTTCGCCACGTTCCTGGATCAGCATCGGCGGGTGCTGCTGACCAGCCACGAGAATCCCGACGGGGACGGGGTGGGCGCCTGCCTGGGCCTGGCCCACTACCTGCGGGCCCTCGGCAAGGAGGTGCGGATCGTCGTATACCCGCACCTTCCGGAGAACCTGGCCTGGCTGGACCCCGAGGGGTGGATCGAGGCCTTCGAGCCCGGGGGGAGGCACCGGGATTTGGCGGCCTGGCCGGACGCCTGGCTCCTGGTCGACGCCTCCGAGCCCCATCGCCTGGGGAAGATGTATCCCGCCTACGAGGCCACCGGGGCGGTGAGGGCCTGCCTGGACCATCACCTGAAGGACGCGCCCCAGGGCTTCGATCTGGAATTCACCGATCCCACCGCCAGCGCCAGCGGGCAGCTGGTCTACCGCCTGGCCCTGCCCCGCATGGGGGAGCCCCTGCCCCTGCCCATGGCCCGGGCCCTCTACGTGTCCCTGGTGGCCGACACGGGCAACTTCCGCTTCTCCAATTCCACCGCGGAGATCCACGAGATCGCCGCCCGCCTCATCGCCCAGGGGGTGGAGCCGGCCCGCACCTACCAGGAGCTCTACCACCAGGAGCGCCCCGCCAAGTTCCGCATCATGGCCCGGGCCCTGGAGGGCATGCGCCTGCTGAGGGAGGGGAGGGTCGCCCTTCTGGTGGTGACCCTGGGGGACCTCGAGGCCACCGGGGCCGTCCACGACGACCTGGACGAACTGGTGCAGCTGCCCCTGCGCATGGCGGGGGTGGAGGTCTCCGGCCTCCTCTACGAGACCCCGGAGGGGCTGGTGAAGCTCTCCCTGCGCAGCCGGGAGCGGGTGAACGTCAATGCGGTCTGCCGCCAGTTCGGCGGCGGCGGCCACTTCCTGGCCTCCGGCGCCAAGCTGGAGGGCCCCCTGGGCCCGGCCCTGTCGGCGGTGAGCGCCGCCCTGGAATCCCAGGTGGACCAGGACCTGGCCCAGACCGCGCGGGAATGAAAGGCTCCTGTCCCGCATCCCATGAAGACCCGCTTCGGACGCCCATGCCCCCCAAAGACCCCTCCCACGCCCCGCGGCTCGAACTGATCTCGAAACTCGAGACGGAGGCGGTGCCCTTCGTGGCCAAGGCCGCCGTGCCTTCGGTCTTCGGCCAGTTCACGGTCTACGGCTTCCTGGAGCGGGCCACCGGGAAGGAGCACCTGGCCATCGTCGCCGGCGACATCGACTCCCGCAAGCGCATCCACATCCGCATCCACAGCGAGTGCTGGACCGGGGACGTGCTGGGCAGCCTCAAGTGCGACTGCCGCTCCCAGCTGGAGGCGGCCCTGACCCATATCGGCAGCCAGGGGGGCATCGTGCTCTACCTGAGGCAGGAGGGGCGGGGCATCGGCCTCCTGAACAAGCTCAAGGCCTACGCCCTGCAGGAGCAGGGCATGGACACGGTGGAAGCCAACCAGGCCCTGGGCTTCCCGGACGACCTGCGCACCTACGACGCCGCCATCGAGATGCTGCGCTTCTTCGGCATCCGCAAGGTCAAGCTCCTGACCAACAACCCCAAGAAGATCCAGGCCCTGGAGGACTCCGGCATCGAGGTCCACCGGGAGGCCCACCAGCAGGCCAGCAATCCCCACAACCTGCGCTACCTCCGCACCAAGGCCAAGAAGAGCGGGCACCTGCTGAGCTTCCGGGAAGAGGAGCTGTAGGGTCGGATCGGCTGGCGGGTACACTGGGCCCCCATGGCCCGCCCCTTCACGCTCCGCAAAACCCTTCCCGGGGACGACCTCGGCCTGGGCACCAAGGCGGGCCCCGTCCGGGGGGTCAACAAGGACGGCAGTTTCAACGTGAGGCGGGTGGGCCTCCCCCGGCTCCGCACCTACGAGCTCTACCACCAGCTCATCACCATGGGCGGCTTCCGCTTCCTCGGCCTGGTGCTGCTGGGCTACCTGGCGGCCAACGCCCTCTTCACCGCCCTCTACCTTGGCATCGGCATGGAGCACTTCGTGAGGCTGGGGGGGAACTCCTTCGCGGAGCGCTTCTTCGACGCCTTCTTCTTCAGCGCCCAGACCCTCACCACCGTGGGCTACGGCCACATCAGCCCCAAGACCCCCCTGGCCAGCGCCGTGGCCGCGGTGGAATCCCTCGTGGGCCTCCTGAGCTTCGCCCTGGCCACGGGTCTCCTGTACGGGCGCTTTTCCCGGCCCCTGGCGGAGATCCGCTTCAGCGACCGGGCCCTCGTGGCCCCCTACCGGGGCATCACCGGCCTCATGTTCCGCCTGGTGAACCGCCGCACCAACCAGCTCATCGAGGTGGAGGCTGCCGTGAGCCTCTCCTTCCGGGATCCGGGGGCCCCCACCCGCCAGTTCGTCACCCTCCCCCTGGAGCGGGCCAAGATCAACCTCTTCCCCTCCAGCTGGACCGTGGTCCACCCCATCGACGAGGCCAGCCCCCTGGCGGGCATGGCCGAGGCCGACCTGGTGGCCGCCGACGCGGAATTCATCGTCCTCATCAAGGCCTTCGACGACACCTTCTCCCAGACCCTCTACGCCCGCACCTCCTACCGGGCCGAGGAGGTGCTTTGGGGGGCGCGCTTCCTGCCCATGGTCCTCCCGGGCGGAGACGGCATGGTCCACGTGGACCTCGAGCTCGTGGACGCCGTCGAGGCCGCGGCCCTCCCGTCGGCCGGAGGGGCCCCGTGAGGGCGGGACGGCGGGCCCTGGGCGCGGCCTTCGTCTTCGCGGCGCCGGCCCTTCCCCAGACCCCCCGATGGGGTGCTGGACTTGGCCCCGCCCGAAGAGCCGGGGGCGAGGCTGGTCCTTCTGGGGTCGGTCCTCGACCGGAAGGGCCGGCCCGTGGCGGGGGCCCGCATCCACGCCTACCAGGCGGACGCCGCGGGTCGCTACACCCCCGAAAAGCCCATGGACGAGCCCCACGCCCGCCTGTCGGGGTGGCTGACCACCGACGCCCGGGGCCGCTTCGAGCTGCGCACCATCCGCCCCGGAGGCTACCCCGAGCCCCGCTTCCTGGGGGGCCGGGAACGAAGGATTCCCGCCCACGTCCACCTCGACGTCAGCGCCCCCGGCTACGCGCCCCGGAAGCTGCAGGCGGTCTTCGACGACGATCCCCTCCTGGGCGATCCCTACTGGAAGGCGTGGGTGGAGCGCTCGGGCCATCCCCTCCTCGCACTCCGGCCGGGGGGGGCCGCCGCCACGGCCTCCCTGGAGATCCGCCTCGAGCCCCTGGATCCCGTTAGCCGTTAACCTTCTGGAACACGCCGAAGGAGGCCCCGTGCCCACGCTCTTTGCCGACGCCGACCGCGGGAGGATCCTCGCCCGCCTGGACAGCCTGGGACCGGAGCGGCGGCCCCTCTGGGGTTCCCTGAGCGCCACGGGGATGGTGGAACACGTGGCGGCGGCCCTTCGCATGGGCCTGGGGGAGCTGGACTGCGCGCCGGCTCCGGGGCCCCTCCGTCACTGGCCCCTCAACAAGCTGGTGATGCACGTGCTGCCCTGGCCCAAGGGGGTGGCCACCTCCTCGGAGCTGCTGATGGACCACGGGGACTGGCCCGGGGCCTGCGCGGGCCTGAGGGAGACCCTGGGCCGCTTCGCGGCCCGGGGTCCCGAGGGGCCCTTCGCGGACCACGTCGCCTTCGGCCGCATCAGCCCCTCGGACTGGGGCCGGCTGATGCACCGCCACCTGGACCATCACCTGCGCCAGTTCGGGGCCTGAAGGCTACTTGTTCAGCCGGGCCACCACCAGGCCCGCCACCAGCCAGCAGGCGGCGTCCCCCGCCATCTGCTTGGCCACCAGGAGGCCCGGGTAGGGGCTGACCACGTAGTAGATGAGGAACATGGGCAGGGAGCTGAGCAGGGCCACCGCCAGGCCGAAGCGCAGGCCCTGGCCGACCCAGGGCCGCTCCTCCCGCCCTCGCTGGTAGATCCAGACGAAGGAGCCGGCGATCATCACGTGGGCCGCGAACATCCAGGCGAAGTGGCGCTGGGAGTCGGCCTCCGTGCGCATGAGGTTGGGCAGTCGGGCGTAGTCGCCGTTCAGCCACAGCCCGTGCACCAGGAATCCGCAGACCATCGAAAGGACAAAGATCGCGGCGAAGGAAATCCAGAAGCGCTTGTTCATGGAAACTCCGGGTGGGTCGTCGCCCATTTCAGCGCAGCTGCGGCCAGGTGGCGAGGTATTTGACGATGCGGTCCTTCAGCACCAGGGCCGAGGCCGCCTTGCGGGGGCCGTAGGAGGCCTGGTAGTAGGTGGCCTGGCAGAAGAGGATGCGGCTGCCGTTGGGGAACTTCTTTTCGGCGGTGATGACGCCGGTCCCCGGCGGGATGTCCCCGGTGAGCAGGGCGGGGCCGGTCACCAGGAGGTCCCATCCGAACTGCCCGAAGGTCTGGGCGTTCCCGCCGTGCCAGGCTACACGGGGCTTGATCTCGGGCTTGTTGGGCTCGATGTGCTCCCAGTGCTCCCAGACGTCGGCCACGCCGTTTCCGTCGGCGTCCGCGGGATTGGCGAGGGGGGTCCCGGCGAAGATCGGATGGGCCGCCCCGGCGGAGGTCAGCTGCCCCGTGTCGAAGTGGGGGACCGTCGTGTAGACGCCGGTGAGGAAACCTCCGCCCGCTCCTTGGGGGGGCACGTTGAAATCCGCCACCCAGTTCCAGTTGAAGTTGGACACGTGCTGCTGGCAGAGGAAGAGAAGCCGATCCGGGTTGTTCTTCACGAAGGCGATGGGGCCGGCGGCGTTCTGGACCAGCTGATCGAATTCCGCGTAGCGGGAATCGTCGAGGCCCACCACGAGGACGTCGTAGTTCCGGAGATTGGATTCGCCCAGGAGGGAGCTCCAGCTTGCCCCGGTCCTCAGCTGGTCGTAGACCAGGTTGTCGAAGAGAAGGCCCTCCCGGGTGAGGAAGTCCACGGCCCGAGGGAAGGGCTCGCCGTCGAAGAGGGCGATCCGCACCGTCGGGTTGATGACCGGGACCTCTTTCATGACGATGGTGAGTACCTGGTCGGTGTTCATCCCGTCCTCGAGATCCAGGAAGGTGGAGCCGGTCAGGATGCGCCGGTTCGCCTTGTCGACGAAGTACCCGTTGAAGAAGAGGGGCGACTGGAGGACGTTGAAGGTGCGGTTGCTGAACAGGAACTGGCCGCTGGCGTTCGTCAGGAAGCGCTCCAGCACCGAGGCCCGGTCCTTTCCGTCCGAGCCGTGCTGGGTGCCGGTGGCGTTGAGGGTGGGGATGGTCCCGATGATCGCGTTCGGCACGGGGGTCCCGTCCGCCCGGAGGACGTTGAGGGTGATGGACCTCAGGGTGACGGTCTGGGGGGGGCCGGCCAGCACGGGGACGTTGAAGGCGAAGTTCTCCTTGCAGGAGAGCAGGGCCGATAGGAGGAGGGCCGCAAGGACGGGTCGGATGTTCATGGGTGCCTCTCTTTCGGGGCGCTCCTGCGAGGCCCCACCCCGGGAAGGGGATGCTCAGAACCGGATTTCCATGCGGGCCTCCACGGTGCGGCCCTCGCGGGGGACGTCCCCCGGAAGGACCCCCGCCAGGGCCCGATCCACGGGGCTGCGCCAGTCCCGGTCCAGGAGGTTGGACCCCCCCAGGGCGAGGGAGGCGCTCCGGGAGATGTGCACGGTGATCTGGGCCTGGAGGAGGGCCGTGCTGGGCAGGGGGGGGCGAAGGTCCCCTGCCTCCCGGCGCTGGGCGGAGGGCCAGCTCAGGGTGGAGCCCAGGTCCACGCGGGAGAAGAGGCCCCGCGCTTCGCCGCCGAGGTTGAGCTGGTGCTGGGGGTAGAGGGGGGCCCCGGAACCCTCGCCTTCCTTCGCGCGGTTGTAGGCGTAGCTCAGGTGGAAGCGGCGCGTGGACCAGTTTCCCTGGAGTTCCAGCTCCAGCCCCTCGGTCCGGCGGGAGGCCTCGTTGCGGTACTGCTCGAACTGGGCGTTGAAGACCACCTCGTCGCGGGTGCGGGTGAGGAAGACGTTGGCCTGGACCAGCAGGGCCGGGGTGGCCTGGAAGCCAAAGGCCACCTCGCCGGTGCGGATGGTGGCGATCTTCAGGTCCGGGTTCCCGTAGATCTGGCGCTCGTTCTTTAAGGTCACCGTTCCGTCGTAGAGGGCCTGGAAGGTCGGGGGCTTGAAGGCCTGGCCGTAGAGGCCCTTCACGTAGATCCGCTCGTCCAGGTTCCAGACCAGGGCGGCCCGGGGGCTCACCGCGCTCCCGAAGCCGCTGAAATGGTCGAAGCGCAGGCCCAGGGTGGCGGAGAGGTCCGGGCGTACCTTCCAGAGGTCCTGGACGAAGACCGCCCCCAGGTTCCGCCGGATGTCCTGGACGATCCGCTGCCCGTCGATGCCGGTGTAGATCCAGGAGTCCTGACGGTTCTGCTTGGGATCCCATTCCTGTGCGTTCACCACCTGGTCGTTGGCGAAGGAGACCTCGACCCCGCTGCTGAGCCGGCTGCTGTTGGTGAAGT
>CAYSXG010000174.1:0-6581 GCA_964434895.1 uncultured Solibacteraceae bacterium
GCACTACAGCTCCGGCCCCGGCAACCGCCAGTTCTACTTCCTGAGCCAGGGCGCCAGCTCCTCCTCCACGTCCGACTACTACAGCTCCTACACCCCGGCCGGCTTCACGGGCGTCGGCAATGATCACGCCACCCGCATCCACTACCGCGCCCTCACCACCTACTACAACACCAGCCTGACCTACGCTCAGTGCCGCACCGCCCACATCAACGCGGCCAAGGACCTCTACGGCGCCGGCTCCCCCGAGGAGATCGCCGTGTGGAACTCCTTCGCAGCCATCAACGTGGGCAGCGCCTGGACCAGCACGGCCCTCTCCGCCTCCATCTCCGCCCCCGCCGGCAACGTGACCACCACCATCGGCACGACCGTGAGCTTCGCCGGCTCCGCCAGCGGCGGCACCAGCCCCTACACCTACAGCTGGACCTTCGGCGACGGCGCCTCCGCCACCACCGCCTCCGCCAGCCACGCCTACACCGCGGCCGGCACCTACACCGCCACCTTCAAGGTGACCGATTCCAAGGGCGCCACCAGCTCCGTCACCCGCACCATCACCGTGAACGCCGCCAATGCCCTGGCCGCTTCCATCACGTCGCCCTCCGGCAACGTGACCATCGCCTCGGGCACCAGCCAGTCCTTCGCGGGCACCGCCAGCGGCGGCACCAGCCCCTACAGCTACAGCTGGAACTTCGGCGACGGCACCACCGCCACCGGCGCCTCCGCCAGCCACACCTACACCAACACCGGCACCGCCAACGTCACCTACACCGCGACCCTGACGGTGACCGACGCCGTGGGCGCCAACAGCTCCGCCACCCGCACCGTCACCGTCACCCCCGCCCCCACCGGCGGCACGGAACTGGTCACCAACGGCGGCTTCGAGTCCGGCGCCACCGGCTGGTCCGGCACCACGGGCGACATCAACACCTGGAGCGGCCAGCCCGCCCACGGCGGCACCAAGAACGCCTGGATCTGCGGCAACGGCACCACCGCTTCCGAGAGCCTGAGCCAGTCCATCACCATTCCCGCCACCGCCACGGGCACCCTGACCTTCTGGATGCACATCGACACCGCGGAGACCACCTCCAGCTACGTCTACGACACCCTGAAGGTCCAGGTCGTCAACGGCACCAGCACCACCACCCTGGCCACCTACAGCAACCTGAACAAGAACACCGGCTACGTCCAGAAGACCTTCGACCTCTCCGCCTACCGCGGCAAGACGGTCACTCTGAAGTTTGCGGGTTCCGAAGACAGCAGCCTCCAGACCTCCTTCGTCATCGACGACGTGAGCGTCAAGTAGGTCCACTCCGAACCACCCCAAGGGCCGCCGCGAGGCGGCCCTTTTTCATGACCTCGGACCTCCCTCCATTTCGGAGCCAGGTCTCATTTGGAAATGACTTCCTTCCAACTTAACAACACTTCATTAGGCCCGCCGAAAGGGACATGAAAAGGTAGCTCCAGATCTTCCCCACATTCGAACGCCCCGGCTCATGGTCCCCGCGCCTACGGCCGGGCCTTTTTTTGGAGCCTTCATGTTCCGTCGTCTTTCCGTACTCACCGTGCTCGGCGCCACCCTGGCCGCCGCGACGGCCGAAGACCGCAGCGTCTCCCACCCGCTCAATCTCCGCCGCGCGGAGCTGGGGCTGGACGCGGACCACGACTTCCTCGTGCTGAACCAGCACAAGGACCAGCGCGGCGAGGTCCACACCCGCGTCCAGCAGACCTACAAGGGCCTGCCGGTGTGGGGAGGTCAGGCCATCCATCACCGGGACGCCCAGGGCCGGGAGAAGACCCTGACGGACGCCCTGCATCGGGACATCCACGTCGCCACCACCCCCTCCATCAGCGTCTCCGAGGCCCTCGCCATCGTCCACGAGCACCTGGCCCCCAAGGGAGCCTACACCCACCAGCCCACCGCGGAACTGGTGGTGGTGCCGGAGACCGCCACGGTGGTCCGGCCGGGGCGCGGGGGGCGTGAAATCAATGCCGAGGACGTCACCCGCCAGGTGCTGCGACACACCCTGGCCTACCACGTGCACGCGGACCTCCACAACGGCGACCTGGAGACCCGCAGCCAGGACTACCTGGTGAACGCCAACACCGGCGCCATCATGGAGAACTGGAACTCCCTGCGCACCGCCGCCGCCGTCGGCACGGGGCACTCCCAGTGGTACGGCAACGTCACCCTCAACACCAACAGCACCGCCAGCGGCTACGAGCTGCGGGACATGACCCGCGGCGCCGGCGGCCAGTTCGGCAACAACGTCACCACCAACCTGAGCAACGGCACCTCCGGCAACGGCACCGTCTTCACGGACGCCGACAACGTCTGGGGCGACGGCCTCCAGTACAACGGCACCGCGGGCACGGGTGCCAACGCCCAGACGGCGGCGGTGGACGCCCACCGGGGTCTGCAGGCCACCTGGGACTTCTACAAGAACGTCTTCAGCCGCAACGGCATCGATAACACCGGCAAGGCCACCTACAGCCGCATGCACTACAGCACCCAGTACGACAACGCCTTCTGGGACGACACCTGCTTCTGCATGACCTACGGGGACGGCGCCACCGGCGGCTCCGTGGGGGAGGCGGACCTCGACACCGCGGGCCACGAAATGACCCACGGCGTCTGCGCCGCCACCGCGAACCTCAACTACTCCGGCGAAAGCGGCGGCCTCAACGAGTCCAATTCCGATATCTTCGGCACCTGCGTGGAGTTCTACACCCTCGGGGCCGGCGGCGCCGGCAGCGTCGTACCCGATAACCCGGGCAGCGGCGCCGTCACCGCCAACTACACCATGTTCGAGAACTCCTGGGGCCACCCCGGCACCGCCCTCCGCTACATGTACAAGCCCAGCCTGGACGGCTCCTCCAAGGACGCCTGGTCCTCCACCCTCGGCAGCCTGGACGTGCACTACAGCTCCGGCCCCAACAACCGCATGTTCTACTTCCTGGCCCGGGGCTCCAGCAGCGACAGCACCAGCGACTTCTACAGCTCCTACCTGCCGGCCGGCATGAGCGGCATCGGCAACGATCACGCCGCCCGCATCTGGTACCGCGCCCTGACGGTCTACCTCACCGCCTCCTCCAACTACGCCGCCGCCCGCACCGCCGCCATCAGCGCCGCCAAGGACCTCTACGGCGCCGGCAGCCCCGAGGAACAGGCCGTGTGGAACGCCTACGCCGCCATCAACGTGGGCTCCAAGTGGAGCGGCAGCACGGGCAACACCGTCACCGCCTCCATCACCACCCCCTCCTCCAACGTGACCCTCTCCTCCGGAGCCTCCCAGTCCTTCGCCGGCACCGCCACCGACAGCAGCTCCAGCGCCACCCTCAGCTACGCCTGGAACTTCGGCGACGGTTCCACCGCCACCGGTGCCACCGCCAGCCACGTGTTCACCAACACCGGCACCGCGGCCGTCACCCGCACCGTGACCTTCACCGCCACGGACAACACCGGCGTCTCCGCCACCGCCACCCGCAGCGTCACCGTGAACCCCGCCGGCGGCACCCCCCTCCCCGAGCTGGTCACCAACGGCGGCTTCGAATCCGGCTCCACCGGCTGGTCCGGCACCACCGGCGACATCAACACCTGGAGCGGCCAGCCCGCCCACGGCGGCTCCAAGAACGCCTGGATCTGCGGCAACGGCAGCACCGCCTCCGAGAGCCTCAGCCAGTCCATCTCCATTCCGGCCTCCGCCGCCAGCGCCACCCTCACCTTCTGGATGCACATCGACACGGCGGAGACCACCTCCAGCTACGTCTACGACACCCTCAAGGTCCAGGCGATCAACGGCACGTCCACCACCACCCTGGCCACCTATAGCAACCTGAACAAGAACACCGGCTACGTCCAGAAGACCTTCGACCTCTCCGCCTTCAAGGGCAAGACCATCACCCTGAAGTTCGCCGGCGCCGAGGATTCCAGCCTCCAGACCTCCTTCGTCATCGACGACGTGAGCGTCCGCTACCAGTAGTCCATCGCGTTCCCAGAAAGGGCCGCCTTCGGGCGGCCCTTTCGCGTCCTCCGGAACCCCTGTGATATAAAGGCCCACCACTCACATTCCGCCCCGCGAAGGCTCGCCGATGGCGACCCCTTGCGGGTTTTCCCTCGGAACACGGGCCCATTCCTTATAACCCCTCAGGGATTCCCCATGAAACTTGCGACCTCCTGGATCATCACGCCCTGCCTTCTGGCGGGCCCCTTCGCCAGTGCCCAATCGGCCCCCAAGGACGGGGGCTCCGCCACCGTACAGGTCACCGCCACTCGCTTCCTGGAAGAGGCCTCCAAGGTGCCGGCCTCCATCACCGTCATCAGCGGAAAGGAGCTGGAGGACCGCGGGGTCACGGATCTTCGGAGCGCCTTGGCCCTGGCGGCGGGCATCTCCATCGCGCCGGGGGGGGACGGGGGACCGGCCTCCAGCGTCCCGGAATTCTGGGGCCTGAAGGAATTCGACGCCTTCCTGCTGGTGGTGGACGGCGTGCCCTGGGGCGGGGCCTTCAATCCCTCCCTGGCCACCCTGGACCTCCACGACGTGGAGCGCATCGAGGTGCAGCGGGGGGCGGCGCCGGTGATGTACGGAGCCACCTCCTTCGTGGGCGTGATCCACGTCATCCACCGTCTCCCGTCGGAGTCCCGGGGATCGGCCCAGCTCTCCGCGGGGAACCACGAAAGCGGCTCCGTCGCCCTCACGCTGCGGCTCCCCTCCTGGGCGGGCTTCGATTCCAGCCTCAGCTCCGACTACGCCAAGCAGGGCTTCGTCGATCCCCGTACCCGCTTCGAGCGCGGCCACCTGCTATGGCGGAACCGCATGAACCTGGCCGAGGGCAGCTTCCACTTCGATCTGGACGGCACCACCCTGGACCAGCGTCCCGCCAGCCCCTTCCCCATGGGCAAGTCCGACTTCGCGGGCCTCACGCCCCGGGACGCCAACCACAACCCCTCCGGAGCCTTCATGAAGGAGGACCGCCTGGCCCTGCGGGCGGGCTACGACCGGGACCTGGGTTCGGCCCTCTGGTCCACCACCCTCTCCGCCTCCCATTCGAACCAGCGGATCTTCAAGGGCTTCCTGAACGAGGAGGTTGACGCGGAGAAACCCCCCACCAACGCCAACGGGTGCCGGGAACCCATCCAGACCACGGACCTCTACTTCGACACCCACCTGGCCTGGTCCAAAGCCCAGGACATCAAGGTGGTGCTGGGCCTCGACCACCTCCACGGGACCGGCAGCGGGCGGGGCGGGGACTTCGACTACGAGGCGAACCTGGACGGCTCGATCCAGCCCGGAAGTGACGCCCTCCCCCCGGCGGCGGATATCCGCATCGACGACCACCGAGACTTCACGGGCCTCTACGCCTTCGCGGAATGGGAGCCCCATCCGCGCCTGGTCCTCGAGGCCGGCCTGAGGCTCAACCGCGCCGAGGAGTCCCGCCACAAGACGGAGCTTGATCTCGAAAGCGGCGATCTCGTCGTGGGCGGGACCTCCACCACCACCACGCGCCTCTCGGGCAGCGCGGGCCTCAGCTGGACCGCCTGGCAGCGGGGCGCGGATCGGGTGACCCTCTACGGGAACTACCGCAACACCTTCAAGCCCGCCGCCATCGATTTCGGTCTCGATAGCGAGCCCGACATCCTGAAGCCCGAGACCGCCCAAAGCTACGACCTGGGCCTCAAGGCCACCCTCCTGGAGGGCCGACTCTCCACGGAAGTGGCGACCTTCCTCATGGACTTCGCCAACCTGGTGACCTCCCAGAACAACGTGCTCATCAATTCCGGCAAGCAGCGCTTCCAGGGGGTGGAGGTCTCGGCCCTGTACCGCTTCAGCCCCGACCTGGTGGGTCGCGCCTCCTACAGCAACCACGACGCCCGCTTCCGCGACTTCGCCTTCGAATTCGACCCCGGCGTGCCCACCCAGCTGGCGGGCAAGCGCCTGGAGATGTCCCCCTACCACCTGGCGGCCATGGGCCTGAACTACGCCCCCGCGAGGGGCTTCGTGGGCTCCCTCGAAGCCAACTACGTGGGCAGCGTCTACCTCAACAAGCGGAACACGGTGCTGGCGGGCAGCTATGCCACCCTGGCCGCCAGCCTGGGCTACCGCGGGGAAGGCTGGGAACTGCGCGTGAACGGGCAGAACCTCACGGACCGCAGGAACCCCGTATCCGAGAGCGAGATGGGGGACAAGCAGTACTACCTCCTGCCCGGGCGCCAGGTGGGGGCCTTCCTGCGATTCCGGTTCTGAAGCCGAACGGCGGCGGACCCGGGGCTCTACACTGAGAGGAGCCATGCGCATCCTCCTGCTGGACCCCGATCCCGCCGCCCGCCGACTCCAGAAGGGCCTCCGCTCCCACGACTTCGAGGCCCACTGGTGCCTCGACGCGGAGGACGCCTTCGAGGCCCACGGGATCCTCCCCTTCGACGCCATGATCGTGGAGCGCGCCATGGGCTCCCTGGACGGCCTGGGCTTCGTCCAAAGGCTGCGCCGGACGGGGGACCCCACGCCGGTGCTGGTCCTGAGCGCCGGGACCTCCCCGGAGGACCGGGTGGCGGGGCTAGAGGCGGGGGCCGACGGATGCCTGGCCCA
>CAYSXG010000175.1:0-6577 GCA_964434895.1 uncultured Solibacteraceae bacterium
CCGAAGAAGGGGTCTGGGACCTGCCGGCCCGGTGGCGGGAGCACCGGGGGGCCGTCAACTCGTCCACGCCCTACAACTTCATCACCACCAACGACATCATCGGGGGCAATTCCGGGTCCCCGGTGGTGGACGCCAAGGGGGAGCTCGTGGGCCTGGCCTTCGACGGCAACATGGAAAGCCTGCCCGGGGGCTACTACTACGACGGCCGCGTGAACCGCATGATCGCCCTGGACGCCCGGGCCATCGCGGAGGTCCTGGACAAGGTCTTCGAGGCCCCGGACCTGGTCAAGGAGCTCAAGGGGAACTGAGCCGGGGCTCCGCGCCCGCCACATAGGAGCCGCCGTGCGCCGATGGACCGCTCTCGCCTTCCTGCTCGTGTCGACCCTCCGGGCCGACGAGGGCATGTGGACCTTCGACAACTTCCCGGCCCGGCGGATGCAGGAGGCCTACGGCTTCGCCCCGGACCGGGCCTGGCTGGACCACCTCCGGCTGGCCAGCCTGAAATTCCCCGGCGCCAGCGGCTCCTTCGTGAGCCGGGACGGCCTGGTGCTCACGAACCATCACGTGGGACGCAGCGCCATCCAGCAGGTCTCCTCGGCCGAGCACGACTACGTCCGGGACGGCTTCGCGGCCCCCAGCCGGGACGAGGAGATCCGGATCCCCGGCTTCGAGCTGCTCACCCTGGTGGATCAGCGGGACATCACCGGGGAGGTGAACGCCGCCGTGAAGGCGGGCATGAAGGAGGCGGAGGCCCGGGCGGCCCGGGAAAACCGCGTGGCGGAGCTCAAGCAGGAGGAGGCCCGGCGCTCGGGCCTCAAGGTCGAGGAGGTGGTGCTCTACCAGGGCGGCGAATACTGGCTCTATTCCTACGAGCGGCACACGGACGTCCGGTTGGTGGCCGCGCCGGAGGAGCGGGTGGCCTTCTTCGGGGGAGACTCCGACAACTTCACCTTCCCCCGCCACGACCTGGATTTCGCCCTCTTCCGGGTCTACAAGGAGGGCCGGCCCTACCGCCCCGCCCACCACCTGGCCTGGAGCCCCGAGGGGGCCAAGGACCGCGAGCTGGTCTTCGTCACGGGCCACCCCGGGGCCACCGCCCGGCAGGAGACCGCGGCCCAGATGGCCTACGCCCGGGAGGCCTGGATTCCCTTCCGCCTCAGGAGCATGGAGCTCCAGCGGCGGGCCCTGCTCAAGCACGGGGAGCGAGGCCCCGAGGCCAAGCGGCTGGTGAACGACCAGGTCTTCGGACTGGAGAACAACCTCAAGCGCTTCCGGGGCTTTCTGGCGGGGCTGAACCAGGTCGAGGCCATGGCCCGCGTGGCGGAGGCCGAAAAGGCCCTGAGGGCGGCGGTGGCCGCGGATTCGAAGCTGCGGGCCCGGGCCGGCGGCAGCTGGGGGGCCATCGCCCGGGCGGTGGCTACGCAGCGCCGGCTCATGAAGGAGCAGGAGCTGGTGAACGCCCGCAATTCCAAGATGCTGGGCCTGGCCCTCACCCTGGTGCGGCTCTTCGAGGAGGAGGGAAGGCCCGAGGGCCAGCGCCTGGCGGAATTCAAGGAGGCCAACCTCCGCGCCACCCGGGGTACCCTCACCAACCCCCGGCCCGTGGATCCCGGGGTGGACGAGGCCCTGCTGGCCGGGGGACTGCGGGAGGCCGTGGAGGAGCTGGGTCCCGGCCATCCCTTCGTGAAGGCCATGCTCGGCGCGAAGTCCCCGGAGGAGGCGGCCCGGCGGGCGGTGTCGGGATCGCGCCTGCACGAGCCGGCCTTCCGCAAACAGCTGCTGGACGGGGGACGAGAGGCGGTGGCCTCCAGCGGGGATCCCATGCTGGCCCTGGCCCGGATCCTGGATCCCTTCCAGCGGAGGGTCCGGAAGCGGTGGGAGGACGAGGTGGACGCGGTGCTCAAGGAGCACGGGGGCCGCATCGCCCAGGCGCGCTTCCAGGTCTACGGAAAGACCCAGTACCCCGACGCCACCCTGACCCTGCGCCTGGGCTACGGCCCCGTGGCGGCCTACGGGGCCAACGGCACCCGCATCCAGCCCTTCACTACCTTCGCGGGCCTCTACGACCGGGCCTGGTCCCAGGGGCCCGAGGCCCTGAACGGCGCCTGGGCCCTGCCTCCCCGCTGGCAGGAGGCCTGGAAGGGGCTCGGCCTGAACGTGCCCCTCAACTTCGCCTACGCCTGCGACACCATCGGCGGCAACAGCGGCAGCCCTGTGGTGAACCGGCGCGGGGAGCTGGTGGGCCTGAACTTCGACGGCAACATCGAGAAGCTCTCCAACCGCTACTTCTACGACGCCGCGTCCATGCGGGCCTGCGCCGTGGACGCTCGCGCCATCCTCGAGGCCCTGCGCAAGGTCATGGGCGCCCCCCACCTGGCGGAGGAGCTGGAGGGCCGCTGATCGGAGCGGCTGATCAGGGCCGTAGCTCTCGCGTGCTGCGGAAGGTGAGGACCTCTCCGCTGAGGGGATGGCGGAAGGCCAGGGAGCGGGCCAGCAGCTGCAGGGGGGGCCCCAGCCGGGCCTCCTCGGCGCCATGGCAGACGGGGTAGAAGGGGTCGTGAAGGATGGGGTAGCCCAGGCCCGCCATGTGGACCCGGATCTGGTGCTTGCGCCCGGTCTCCGGGTGGATGCGGAAGAGGCCGATCCCATCGCGGACCTCCTCCAGGGACACGCGGGTGCGCGCGTTGGGTGGGCCCGGCGCCTCCCGCATCGTGAACCAGGGATCCCCGGGTTCCAGCCGGCTTTCCACCCGCCATTCCCGCTGCGCGGGGGCATCCATCACCCGCGCCAGGGCCTCGTAGGCCTTTTCCACGGTCCGGTCGTCGAAGAGCCTGCCCAGGGTCGAGAGGGCCTCGCGGGTCTTGGCGAAGAGCACCAGGCCGGCCGTGTCCCGATCCAGGCGATGGACGGGGCTCAGGACCGGGTTCCCCGTGGCGGCCCGAAGGCGGTGCAGCAGGCAGTGGCGCAGGTCCCGGCCCCCGGGCGTGACGGCCATGCGATGGGGCTTGTCCGCCACCAGCAGGTGGGGGTCCTCGTAGAGGATCCTTTCGGGCTCCGGGGGCGGGGCTTCTTCCTCCACCTCCCGGAAGTAGAGGATCCTCGTGCCCGGCCCGCAGGGGGCATTCTCGGCCAGGGCCGCTCCGGCGGCGTCGAGGACCCGGCCCCGCCGGCAGCGGGAGGCCCATTCCTCCCGGGGGATCCGAGGGAAGCGCTCGCAGAGCAGGTCCAGCAGGGGGCCCCGTCGGCCCTCGGGCACCGTGAACGCCGAGGGCAGGAGCCCCGTCACGGCCCCAGCCGCCGGGGATCCAGGGGGTGGGGGGCCGGACGATCCAGCAGCTCCGCCGCCAGACGACCCACCGCCAGCCCGCTGGTCATGCCGTGGCCCCCGAGGCCCGCCACCCAGAAGAGCCTCGGGTTCAGGGGATCCCAGCCCACCAGGAAGCGGCGGTCCGGGGCGAAGGTGCGCAGGCCCGACCAGGCGCGATGGATGGCGTGGTCCAGGAGGCCTGGGGCCAGTTCCTGGAGGCTCTGGGCCAGGGAGGCCAGGACCTCCGGATCCGTCTCCGGGTCGCGGCCCGGGCCGGGGGGGGCCACCTCCGTCTCGTCGCAGGGACAGAGGAGGACCCCGCCGCTTTCGGGCCGCAGGTAGAGGGGACGATCCACCCACCAGGCGTAGGGCGCGTCCTGGGGATAGTCTCCCTCGCTCCAGGCCAGGTGCCGGCGCAGGGGGCGCAGGGGAAGGTCCAGGCCCCCGGCCATCCGCCCCAGGGGCCCCGCCCAGGCGCCGGCGGCATTCACCAGGATGCGCGCCCGCAGGATGTCCTCGCTGGTGTCCACCTCGAAGCCTTCGTCCGTGGGCAGGACGGCGCGCACCTCGCATCCGTAGCGCAGGCTCACGCCGCCTTCCCGGGCCCTTCGGGCGCAGTGGCCCAGGAGGCCGTGGATATCGATGATCCCGTCCGAAGGCACGGCCAGGTGCTGGGCGGCCCGAAGGCCCGGAAGGCCCGAGCCCTCCCCCAGGATGGCCGGGACCCCGAAGTCCCGCCCTTCGGAGGCGAGGGCATCCAGGGCCCCGGCCTCCGCGGCCAGGAGCAGGCCCCCCGAAGGCCTCAGAAGGCCCTCCTCCGCCAGCCGTCCCCGACCCGCCACGGTCAGGGCCGTGTGCTCCGGGCGCCCCGTGAGCTGGCGAGCGATGGCGGCGTTGTGGCCCGAGGCGTAGAAGCCCGGCGTCACCTCCCGATCCACCATGGCGATGCGGCGCGAAGGCCCGGACCGGGCCAGGTGCAGGGCCGTGGAAAGGCCGGCGATGCCCCCCCCCACGATCAGCACGTCCAAGGTCTGTGACACCGCCGCTCCCCCATCCTGATTACCATGGCAGGCCGTCCGAGGTGTGCCATGCGATTCCAGCTCTCCGTCCCCGACCTCAGCTGCCAGCACTGCGTGAGGACCGTCGAAGCGGCCCTGGCGGCCCTCGGGGTGCGCAGCCTCGGGGTGGACCTGGGGGCGAAGACCGTGGCCTTCGAAGGGGAGGCGGAGCGATTGCCGGCGGTGCTGGAGGCCTTGGCGGAGGAGGGCTATCCCGCCCGGGAAGTGTGACCTTTGCCACGGAAGGCCGGTCTCCGGAGCGCATCTTAGCTAAGTATGATTCAGAATCCGGGACGATGATGCTCCGACGCCTCCTTCAATGCCTGCTGGCGACCCTGCTGATGATGGCGGGGCCGGTGGCGGCCTGGGCGGCCCTGGCCCCCCCGGAGGCCTCCTGCTGCGAGATGGAGGGCTGCTCCTGCCCAGCCCCCGCCGCGCCCCGGGCTCCCCTGGTTCCTCTCGCGCCCCCCTCCTCCCGCCCTGCTTCGGCCTCCGCGGTGGTCAGCCCCGCCCGGGCTCGGAGGCTCGTGCCTCGGGCTCCCCTTGCTATCACTTTCCGGACGACGGCCTCGGCCCTCCGGAAGGCCCCCCTTCCGGTCCGGCCCCTGCCGCCGCCGGAGGCCTCCACCCGGCGAGCCCAGCTTTCGGTGTTCCGGATCTGAGGGCGGAGCCCTGGACCCTCTCGGGTGCCCCTCCATCCCTTTTCCGGAGCCACCATGCGCGCACTCCCCCCGCTGCCGGCCCCGGGCCCCCCCCGGGGCGCCCAGGCGCCGGCCCCCCCCTCCTCCCGCCTGGATGCCCTGGTGCAGGAGGCCCTCGCCGCCAGCCCCGAACTGCGCCAGGCCCGGGCCGCCCTGGACGTGGAACTGACCAAGGTGCCCCAATCCCGGGCCCTCCCGGATCCGATCCTGGCCCTCGGGCTCTTCCAGGACCCCGTCGCTCCTAGGGGATCCGAGGCCCCCATGGGTCGGGAGACCTCCCTGATGCTCAGCCAGGCGCTGCCCTGGCCCGGCAAGCGCTACCACCAGGAGGTCATCGCCACCCAGGAGGCCAAGGGGGCCGAGGCCTCCCTGGAAAGGCTGCGCCTGGGCCTGGTCGCGGATCTGCGCCGGGCCTACCTGGGCCTGCTGCTGGCGCGGGAGCGGCTGCGGCTGCTGGAGGACCAGCGCCTGCTCTGGGCCCAGGCGGAGGGGGCGGCCCGGGTCCGCTACGAGGCGGGCCAGGGCACCCAGGCCGAATGGTTGCGGGCCCAGCTGGAGGCCCTCCGTCTCCAGCAGGGAAGGACCACCCTGGAATCCGAGGCCCAGACCCGGCGGACGGAACTCAATCGCCTCCTGGGGCGGGCCCTGGACGCGCCCCTGGAGACCCCCGAGCGCCTCGAGGACCACGGCGAACCCCCGCCGCCCTCCTTCCAGGAGGCCCTGGCGGAATCCGAGAAGGCCAATCCCGAGCTGAAGGCCGTGGGCTACCACCTCGTCCACGCCCGCCACGCCGTGGACCTGGGCCATCTCGGGTTCCGGCCGGATTTCCAGCTGGCGGCGGGGCTCACGACCACGCCGGGCTTCACCCGGGGCTGGAGGGTGGAGGTGGGCCTGAGCCTGCCCCTCTGGGCCGCCACCAAGCAGCGCAAGGCCGTGGAGCAGTGGCAGGCGGAGTTCCGCATGCACGACCAGGAACGGGAGGCCCTGCGGCGCCTGCTGAGCCAGCGGGTGCGGGAACGGGTGGACCAGCTGGTGACGGCCCAGCGCATCGTCGAGCTCTTCCGGGGGGGCCTCCTGGCCCAATCCAAGGCCACCGTGGACAGCGCCTTCGTCCAGTACGAGGCGGGGCGGCTGCCCCTGAGCTCGCTTCTGGAGCACCTCCAGGGCTACCTCGCCGACCGCAGCGGCTACCTCGAGGCCCTGGCCCAGTCCCAGGCCCTCCACATCGCCCTGCAGGAGCACGCCCTCGGTCCCACGACGCCCCTCGCCTCCGGCGGCCTCGGCGCCGTCCCCATGGGGGCCGCTTCGACCCCGGCTCCCAAACCGTCTCGAGGGGCCGGGGCCGAGGGCTCCGCCTCCCCCCGCCCGAACCCCATGTCCATGTAGCCCCGCGAGCTCCCCATCTCCACGTCCCCCAGCCTTCCCCGTCTTGCCGCGGCCCTCGTACCCCGCCTCGCCCTGGCCACCGGCGCCCTGCCGCTCGGTCGTCCCCCAGGCTACGCCCCGTACGC
>CAYSXG010000176.1:0-6570 GCA_964434895.1 uncultured Solibacteraceae bacterium
GGCCGCCTTTCAGAACCCCGAGTTCTACAAGAAGCAGGCAATGCGGTTCTCCACGGTCGGGACGCCCCGGATCATCTGCGCGGCCGAGGAGCATCCCCTCCACTTGGCCCTACCCCGGGGATGCCTGGATGATGTCAACGAGTTGCTGACCCGGCATAGGTGCGTCCTCCACTTTCAGGATCAGCGCCTCGATGGGAGCCCCGTGGCCCTGACCTTCCAGGGGGAGCTCACCGAGATCCAAACGAAGGCCGCCGAGGCGATGGAGGGCCACGATCTCGGGGTCTTCGTGGCGCCGCCCGGCACCGGGAAGACGGTCTTCGGGGCCTACATGGCCGCACGACGGGGAGTGAGCACCCTCATCCTCGTCCACCGCAAGCCCCTCTTGGATCAGTGGCGGGCCCAACTCCAGGCCTTCCTCGGGCTGGAGGCCAAGGAGATCGGTCAGATCGGCGGCGGCAAGGACAAGCCCACGGGCCGGGTGGACGTCGCCATGATCCAAAGCCTCGCCCGGAAAGATGGCGTCGACGACCGGGTCGGCACCTACTGTCACGTGATCGTGGACGAGTGTCACCACCTTTCGGCCCTGTCCTTCGAACGGGTGATGAAGGCCGTCCGCGCCAAGTACGTCCTCGGTCTGACTGCGACGCCGATCCGCCGGGACGGACTCCAGCCGCTCATCCACATGCAGTGCGGCCCCATCCGCTTCCAGGTGGCTTCCAGCACCCGGGCCAAGGAAACGGCCTTCCACCACCGCTTGATCGTCCGGGAGACACGGTTTTTTGCCCAGGGCACCATTCAAGAGCTCTTCGCCGCGGTGGTGGTGGATCCCCACCGGAACGACCTCATCCTTCGTGATGTACGGAAGGCCTTGGGCGAGGGGCGGTCCCCCATCGTCCTCACCGAGCGACGAGACCACTTGGAATTCTTGGAGGGCCATTTACGTGAAGCCGCCACCCACGTAGTGATGCTTCATGGCGGAGTGACCCCGAAGGCCAGACGGGCGGCGCTGGCCCGCCTCGCGGAGGTCCCTCCGGAGGAGCCCCGGCTCATCCTCGCCACGGGCCGCTACATCGGGGAAGGCTTCGACGATGCCCGGCTGGACACCCTATTCCTGGCCATGCCCATCGCCTGGAAGGGCACCCTGATTCAGTACGCGGGCCGTCTCCATCGCCTCCATCCCGATAAGCGGGAGGTGCAGATCTACGACTACCTGGATAGCCAGATGCCCCTCTTCCGCCGCATGTTCGAGAAGCGGCTTAAGGGATACCGGGCCATGGGATACGACCTTTCCGCAAAACAGGTGCCGGGGTTGCCGTTCCTTCTGGAATGAAGGCTCGCTGCGCTATTCATCATGCGAAGGTTCCGCCCTTCAAAGCCGTGGCGATCTTCCCTGCGATTTCCTCGGCGGCCATGGTTCGGGGATCTTCGGCAAGGTGGGCGTAGCGCTGGGTCACAGAGGGCTGGCTGTGCCCCAGAAGGGATCCGACCACCGGGAGGCTGAAGCCATGGGATACCCCCACGCTGGCGAAGGTGTGGCGCAGGTCGTGGATGCGGACGTCCAGGATGCCCACGCATTCGGCCTTCGCCTTTTGCCTCTCCTCAACCTGTTGGGCCTCATGGTCTTTGACCTTCTGCTTGATCCGCTCCCAGCATTTCTGGAGGCCCACGAAGTGGCTGGCGGCTTTGACGCCGGGGATGACGTAGGGATTCCCAAGCGTTCGGGGGACGGCTCGGAGGAGGTCCAGGGCTGGGGTGTTGAGGGGAATGGTCTTGGTGCCCTGGGTCCGGCCGGTCTTGTGGTCATCGGCCGATAGGGTGATGGCCTGGCGGTCCAGATCCACCTGGTCCCAGCGCAGCTTGAGGACTTCGCTGTGACGGGCACCGGTGAGCATCAGAAGCCGAAGGGCCAGGATGGCTTGGGAAGGAACGCTCCCATCGGCCTCTGCTTTGGCGAGGACCTGGCCGAGGATATTCAACTCTTCCTCGCTGAGGTAGCGTTCTCGCTTGGATTCAGGGTTCTTTTCGATCCGGAGGCAGGGATTGGAATTCATGGGGCGGTAACCCCAGACTTCCGCCAGATTGAGCATCTTCCGGAGGATGGCCACGGCCTGGTTGGCCTGGCGCGGGGTGGCCCGAAGGTCGTGGTGGAATTTGGAGACCTCGGCAGAGGTTAGGTCTCGCACCAGGAGTTTCCCCAGGCGCGGCTCGATCACCTTGCGGAGGTAACGGAGATACCCGGCAGCGGTGGTGGCCCGTGTCTTGGGATTTACGTGCTCTTCAATGAAGCGCTCGATGAGCTCGGCCACCGTGGGAGCAGCTTTCCGGGCCCGGACAATGAGCGTGGGATCTTCTCCTTTGGCGATGTCGCCGCGCTTGGCCTGGGCCATCTTCCGAGCTTCCTCAAGGGTGAGATCGCCGTACCGACCCAACGTCATCCATCGCTGCTGGCCACTCGCCACAAATTTCAGCACGAAAGACTTGTGACCCGTGGGCATCACGCGAAGCCCGAACTCAGGGACTTCGAGATCCCACAAAGTGTAGGGACGATCAGCCTTTGCGAGTGAATCGATGGTCCGCTTGTTCAGTTTGGTCTGCATCAGTCCCTCGGTTCTTCATGCTACACCAGTGCTACAGCATGGAGCCGATTCACAGGGTATGATGCGCGGTCATGGTCGGTGAAATTATTTTTGTAAACATTGAATTCATTTTTGATATATTTTGTTTGTCAGAGGTTGACAGGATGGACGAAAAAAGACTCATAATCCCTAGGTCGACGGTTCGAGTCCGTCTCCAGCCACCAATAAAATCGGGGCCCGAGCGCCCCGATTTTTTGTGGGCACCGTCGGGGAACGGCCACGGACTCGAAGCGTCGAGAAGGATGGCGGCCCGCAAGGCGCCCGCGGAGGCCGTCCAGCGGACGGCCGAAGCGGATCAGCGCCGGGGCCAGCCAGCCGCAAGGTTCGAGTCCGTCTCCGCCGCGGCACGCGGACGTGCCTCGGCATCTATGGTCAGCCACCAGTAAAATCGGGGCCCGAGCGCCCCGATTATTGTTGGCAGCGCCGCGAAGCCGCCCACCCCAGTGTATCCCCGGTCAGTTCCTAGCCCGGCTTCAGGATCTTGCTGCCGTCGGCATAGGCCTCGGCGGTGGCTTCGCGCATCTTCTGGAGCACCTGAAGGAGGCCCTGGATGCGCTCGATCATGTCGTTGATCTTGGCCAGGCGGGGCTCGTCGGGGTACTTGCGCTCCAGCATCTCCACCTGCATGGAGATGACGGCCAGAGGATTGTTGATCTCGTGCTTGAGGGTGCCGGCCATCTGGCGGAAGGAGTCCAGCCGCTCCGCCGCGAGGGCCTTGTTCTGGAGCTCCTCGTGGCTGCGCAGCACCTGCAGGCGGTTGTGCAAGGACTCCCACCGGAAGCCCACGGGCAGCCAGTCCGTGGCTCCGGCGGCCAGCAGGGCCGGGGTCGCCTCGTCCTCGACCCGAACCACGAGGATGGGGCAGGTGGCGAAGCCCGGATGGCAGCGGTAGGTCCTCACGGTCTCCGCGGGATCCGCCAGGTTGCCGGCGTCCATGACGACGTATCGGTAGGAGGGCACGGGGGGCGGGGGGGGCACGGACCCTAGGTTCACGGGCTCGAGGCCCTGGGCCTCCCCCACGCCCTGGAAGAGCTGTTGGAGGTCCGGGCCGCATCCCACCAGGCCGAGGCGGGGACGGGCCTCCGGCTGGGCGGAGCCCCCTTCCAGGAAGGAGATGTGCAGCGCCTGGTCCCCCCAGCGCCAGGAAAGGCCGCAATCCCGGAGGGCCCGGGCGCTCCAGGGATCCAGGGTCGGCCCCTCGGAATCCCCCGGGACCTGCAGCTTCAGGGCCCACCCTCCCCGCTCCCGCTCCCAGCCCAAGGAGACGGTCCCGCCCCGCCGGACCTGGGCCAGGACCCGCTCCGCCAGGGAGTCCAGGGCCAGGACCCCGGAGGCCCGGGCCAGCCACAGGGTGCCGACGGGGGCCGGCTCCACCTCCAGATGGGCCCCGAGGGCCTCCAGCAGCCGCTTCCAGCGCCCGGCCAGCCTCCCCTGCAGGGAGGCCAGGTCCTCGCCGGTCCCCGGCTCCGGCGGGCCCTCTCCGCCCCCGCTTTCCCGGGTGGCCTCTCCCAACAGCTCCTCCAGCCGCTCCAGCTGCTGGATCAGCAGGTCCCCCCCTCCGGCCTCCCGGGCCAGCCGGGCGGCCCAGTGCAGGGGGGAGGCCATGGCTGTGAGCAGTTCCGCCCGGCGTTCGGAGGCCTGGCGATGGAAGGCGCGCATGCGCGCCAGCTCCCCTTCCATTTCCGCGTGGCCCAGGGCCTTCAAGCTTACTTGGGCATGCCTCAAAGCAATAGAACCTTGGCGTACAAAGCTCTGAAAAAGGCTGAGATCGAATCTCGAGAAAGGGCGCCCCCCCGCGGGGCGGTCCAGGTACAGGGCGCCGACGGCCTCGTGGGGATGGCCCAGGGGAGCGCACATGAGGGGCCCCCGCCCCATCTCCATCAGGCTCTGGCCCCCGAAGCGGGGGTCCGACATGGGGTCGTTGGAGGCCACGCCGGTCTGGTGGACCAGGACGTAGTCCAGCACCGTGCGGGAGAGCCCGAAGATGTCCTGCACGTCCCCCACCCGATGGACGCTGCGGAGGGAGCGGTCCGGCTCCACCTTCACCACGAAGCCCCGCTCGGCGCCCAGCAGCTTGAGGGCCTCCCGCAGAAGACCGCGGATCAGGGCCTCCGCCTCGGTTTCCATGAGCAGGGCCTCGGAGGAGCGCTGCAGCAGTTCCAGGCCCCGGACGAGGGTCAGGGCCTGGCCGGTCTCGAAGCCCACCTCGGCGAAGAGGTCCCCGACCCCTTCGAGGTAGCGGGCGGGATCGAGCCCGGGAAAGCCCTCTGTGTAGCTCAGCTCCCAGTCCCCCAGACGGATCTGGTCCCCGTCCCTCAGGGCGTTGCCCTGGGGATGGTTCACGGGAAGCCCGTTCAGGAGGGTGCCGTTGCGGGAATCCAGGTCCCGGATCCACCAGGCCCCGGAATTCCGAGCCAGGGCCGCGTGGCGCCGGGAGACCGAAGCGTCCTCCGGGCGGGCCACCCGGCAGGCCTCGGGATCCCGCCCCGCCAGGCAATCCGCGTCCAGGCTGTGGCGGAACAGCTGATCGCCATCGGGCCAGGAGAGGAAGGGCAAGGGCGGACCTCGTGCCCCCCCTTTCGGGAGCCCGCCGGGGGACTTGAATCCCGGGGGGCACCTACACTGGAGCCATGCTCGTTCCGCAGGTGGCGCCCCCCTTCCCCCTCGCCTGGGGTTTTTCCACGAAGGGGGACGATCCCGCCTCCCTGCCTCCGTTGCGGCTCTCCCAGGTCCACGGCTGCGGGGTGGTGGAGGCCTCGGGGGCGGTGCGGGAGGGGGATGGGCTGTGGACCTCCCAGCCGGGCCTTGGCATAGGGGACCGGGTGGCGTACTGGGTGCCCATCGTCCTGGCGGGCCCCACCGCCGAAGGACGGCCCTGGGTGGCGGCCCTGCACGCGGGCTGGCGGGGCGCGGTGGCGGGCATCCTGCGCATCGGCGTGGGGCGCTTCGTGGCCCGGGGGGGCAGTCCCTCCCGCCTCGCCTGGGCCCTGGGACCGGCCATCCAGCGCTGCCATTTCGAAGTGGGTCCCGAGGTGATCGAGGCCGCCCGCCGGGACCCGGCTTGGAGGGAGGACCTCGCCCTCCCCTCCCCCTCCGGCCGGGCCCACTTCGATCTATCGGGCTTTTTGAGGGCCCAGGCCGCCGACCTGGGCTTGGACCCGGTCCGGGATGGCTCCCTTCCCCTTTGCACGGTCTGCCAGGGGGACCTGCTCTGGTCCTACCGGCGCGGGGACCGCAGCGAAAGGCAGTGGGGCTGGATCGAGATCCGCTGAAATGGGTTCCATCGCCTTTGTTGGCAACCAGTTGCCCTAAATCGGCCGTCCGCAAGGCTTGATCGCACCTTCTTCGCGCCTAGGCTGGGGATGCACAGGCTGATCCAGGCTTCCCCCCGGCGTGAACCGGATCCGCCAGCGCTTCGGGACCGATATCGCTCGGCGCAAGGCTGCGGCCGCGCCCCCGGAGCGCCTTCCTCGGAGGGTCCATGAGCTTCTTCCAGGACCTGGCCCCGGGTCTGTCCGGAGCCCCTGCGAACGGCGTCGCGAAGACGGACGCCTACACCCTGCGCCTCCAGTCCCTGGAGGACCTGGAACCCATCCAGCGGCTCATGCGGCGGGTCTACGCCCCTCCCCACGGCCCCGAGGCCGTCTGGCCCCAGCGCTCCCTCCTTCACCACCTGGCCCGCTTCCCCGAAGGCCAACTGGTGGTGGAGGACGCGGAGGGGAGCCTCGTGGGCACCGCCACCTCCATGCGGGTGCCCCTGACCGCGGCCCTGCGCCCCCACACCTGGGCCGAGATCACGGCCCAGGGCAGCCTGGCCACCCACGACCCCGAGGGGGACGCCCTCTACGGCGTGAACATCGCCGTGGACCCGGCCCACCAGGGCCGCGGCGTGGCCCGGCAGCTCTACGAGGCCCGCATCGACCTGGCCCGGCGC
>CAYSXG010000177.1:0-6547 GCA_964434895.1 uncultured Solibacteraceae bacterium
GGAAGGGGGGGCGAAGATGTCCGCAGGCCGGCCCTGGGGAAAGCGCCCGACGAGGGGCACGGTCTTGGAGGGTTACGACTGGGCGCAAACAGCCCCGGCGGCGAGCGCCGCCGCAGCGCAAATCAGGAGCTGCCGAAGAAGCTTCATGCCATCCCTCCGCATCGATGCGTGGGCAAGAAGCATAACAAAAACGAACGGGGCGCCGGTGCCGCCGGCGCCCCGCGATTTGAAGCGCTCTCAGAGACTCTAGTCGTCGTCGCGCAGGTTGGGAATCCCGGCCGCGAACCAGGCGCCGGCCGGGTTGCGGATCAGGAGCACCGGGCTCGCGCAGGGATTCGGTGGCGTCGCGTCGAGCCGGTCGTCGATCCGGAAGTCGCCGTTGGGCTCGAGCGGAACGAGTCCCGTGTTGAACAGGGCGGTCCCGGCGACATCGCAGATGAGCGTCGCGCGCACGCTCTGGTTCGCGTTCCCGCCTATCCCATTGCCCCCGCCCAGCAACAAGCCCTTGCCTCTGACCTTGACGCTTCCGTCGGCCTTCACGTCCGCCCGGAGATCGGCGATCACCCAGATCTGGCCGGGGGGCTGCACGCCGCGGACGATGTTGCGGTTCACGGTCGCGGCGGTGGCCGCCGGGCCGGGGGCGGATGAAACGGGGATCACTCCGATCCCGCCCTTGAATTTCGCGATGGAGTCGTCGGCAAGCGCCGACCACGGCGCGACGACCCCCAAGAACAGCAATGCCAACTTCCTGGACATGACAACCCTCCTAGCTCATAACGGTGGATGAATTTGTTTTTTAGAGGAATCGAGCCCTGCGCCGCGTTACAGTCAGATCGCTGCAACACCGCTCCCCGGGGTGAACGGCGACCCGGCCAGGGCAGAGGCCCGGACCAGCCCCGTTCCCAGCGGCCCGTTCAAGCGCAACGGGAACGCCGGTCCGATCAAAAATTGAGTAGGTCGATTTTGCTCCGATAGGGAAGGATGCGGACCCGATGCTCGGGTCCTTCCAGCGATCCCTCATGGCGACCAACCCCATTCGGCTCTTGGTGGTGGACGACGATCCGGGCATGCGCGATGGCATGGCCCTCACCCTCAAGCGCGCCGGACACGTGGTGGAGCAGGCCAGATCGGCGGAAGATGCCCTGAGGCTCGTACGTCCGGGTTCCTTCGACGCAGTGGTTACGGACTACCGCATGACCGGCATGGACGGCCTTCAGTTGACCGCCCGCCTCAAAGGCATCGACCCGGGCCTCCCGGTGGTGCTCGTCACGGCCTTCGGCAGCCTGGACACGGCGCGGGAGGCCATGCGTCTGGGTGCCTTCGACTACCTGGCCAAGCCCTTCGGCCCGGAGGAGCTGGTCACCGCCGTCAAGAAGGCCATCCGCAACGACAACGTGCTGAGGGCCGAGGAACCGGAGGAAGCCCCGGTGATCCTGAGCCAGGATCCCGCCATGGTGGAGACCCTGGCCCTCGCCCGACGCGCCGCGGACAGCAAGGCCACCATCCTCATCCAGGCCGAAAGCGGCACGGGCAAGGAGCTGCTGGCCAACCTCATCCATTCCACCAGCCCCCGCCGGAAGGGCCCCCTGGTGGCCATCAACTGCGCCGCCATCCCCGAGACCCTTCTCGAAAGCGAGCTCTTCGGATTCGAGAAGGGGGCCTTCACCGGAGCCACCAGCAGCAAGGCCGGGCGCTTCGAACAGGCCGACGGGGGCACCCTGGTGCTGGACGAGATCGGGGAACTGCCCCTTCCCCTGCAGGGCAAGCTGCTGAGGGCCCTCCAGGAGCGGGTGGTGGACCGCCTCGGAGGGACCCGGCCCCTTCCCGTGGACGTGCGGGTCATCGCCCTCACCAATCGCGATCTCCTGAGCGAGGTGAGGGCCGGCCGCTTCCGGGAGGACCTCTACTACCGCCTGAACGTCATCCCCCTCAAGCTCCCCCCCCTGCGGGAGCGGGCCGGGGACCTGCGCCTGCTGGCCGCCCACTTCGCGGAGCGCTACGCCCGGGAGAACGGACGCATGGTCCCCTTCCTCGCGCCGAGCTTCCTGGAGGCCCTGCTGCGCCACACCTGGCCCGGGAACATCCGCGAGCTGGAGAACGCCATCCAGCGCTGCGTCGTGCTCAGCCACGGGGGCCAGCTCACGGCCCAGGACCTCCGCTGGATGCTGGAGCCCCACCAGTTGGAAGGCCTGCCCGAGGACCCTCCCGCACCGGACTTCCCCGAACCGGGGCCCGAACCGGACCTGGGCCCGCGCCGCCTCCCCAAGGCCCTCCGCCCTCCGGAGGAGGTCTCCGGCGACATGCTCGTGGCCGACCCCTCCAAGCCCTTGCAGGGCGTGCCCCTCGGCACCCTCGTGGCCCTCCCCCTGGGCCTTCCCCTGCCGGACCTGGAGCGGTTCTGGCTGCTGTCCACCCTGGGCGGCCTCGAGGGCAACCGCACCCACGCCGCCACCCAGCTGGAGGTGGCCCTCCGCACCATCCGCAACAAGATCAACATCTATCGGGACCAGGGCTTCAAGATCCCCCCCAGCAGCCGCGACCGGGAGGACGAGGAGTAGCCGCTCACCAGCGCCTCAGCTCCTCCACCCGCAGCCCCGAGGGGGCCGTCTGCGTCTCGTGACGGTAGAAGGCCGCCGTGATCTCCGCGCCCAGCAGGAAGATGGCGCAGCTGTAGTAGAGGAAGATCAGCCCGGCCACGATGCCCAGCAGGGAGCCGTACATGATGCCCCAGGTCATGGTGTGGCCCAGGTAGACCCCGAAGGCTTCCTTGGCCAGCACCCAAAGCGCCGTGGAGATGAGGGCCCCCAGGAAGGCGTGGCCGAAGCGGACGTGGAGGCGGGGCAGGTGCTGGAGCACCATCGTCACCACGAAGAGGCCCAGGACCGTGGCGAGGTAGGGCAGGTAGAGGCCCATGCGGATCGGGAGCGCCTTGCGGACCACGCCCCCCAGCAGGAGGCTCAGCATGAGCACCAGGAGCAGGAGGCCGCCCACGAGGAAGGCCACGCGGCGGAGCAGGTGGTTCTTGCGGGTCTGGCGATGCTTCTTGATGCGCAGCCCGAAGACGTGCGACAGGCTCGTGTCCAGCTGCCCGATGCCCCAGTAGCTACCGAAGAGCAGCACGAACCAGGAAAGCCCCACGCCCCCGATCTTCCGGGTGTTGAGCAGGACGTCGTCGAGGAAGGCTTCGGGCAGGTAGGGGAAGAGCTGCTCCAAGGTCTTCAGCGTCGCCGCCCCGTAAGCCTTGGACCCCAGGGTGAGGGCCAGCAGCTTGAAGAGGAGGGTGGTGAGGGGGACCAGGCTCACGATGAGCCAGAAGCTGAGGCCCGCGGCGTAGCTGAGGCAGTCGTCCTTCTGGAACTTCCCCAGCACCTCGCCGGCGAAATGCACGGCCTCGGCGAGGCGCGGAAAGCTCCGGCAGAAGCTGTGCCAATGGGGAAGGAGGGCGGAGGCCCGCTCCTTCCAATGGGCCAGGACGCGATCGACCACGGCGGGGTCCGGAAATCAGAAGCGGATGGGATGACGGGGGAGAAGGTACATGATCCAGGCCAGGGCCAGGCCGATGCCCAACAGGCCGCCGGCATGTTTGAGGATGCTGAGCCGGGTCCGTTCGGGCCGCGTCGTGGGGTGCAGGAGCCCCAGGATCAAGGAGATCCCGGCGCCCATGATGAAGAAGTGCAGGACGTGGCTGGATAGGAAGGCCATAGCCATCCAGTGTATCGGTTACTCGTAGAGTCTGAAGGGCATGCTCAACCGGAATCGGCATAGGTGGGAGTTCCGTCGAGACGGGCGGGCTGGAAACGCCATCCTTCGCCGAAGGCCAGGCAGGTGGGCGCAAAAAAGGCGAGAAGGGGGCCCGGATGGGGGCGCAGCATGCAGGGAGCACCGGAAGGGTCGGTGGGGTAAGCCTCCAGATCCCCGGCCTCGACCCGGTGGACCAGCGCCCACACCCGCCGGAGCAGGACCGGAGATTCGCTGAGGGCCCTCAGCAGTTCTCGATGCCGAGCAGGGCGCGGAACGCCAGGACGGGCGAGATCAAGACGATTCCGCGGTTCAATGGGTCTGGTGAGACTGAGGGGCCATTCCTGAAGCGGCTTCGGGCGGCCGTTTCCCGGCGTCGCGATCCTGGGCGGGCTCCGGCTTCCGAGTCAGGGCCAGCTCCATCACTTCGTCCATGTGCCCCACCAGGTGGATGCTCAGCTGCTCCCGCACCTCTGCGGGCACCTCCTCCAGATGGCGGGCGTTCTCGGCGGGGATCAGGACGGCCTTGCGCCCCAGGCGATGGGCGGCCAGGAGCTTTTCCTTGAGGCCGCCGATGGGCAGCACCATGCCCCTCAGGGTGAGCTCCCCGGTCATGGCCACCTCTGAACGCACGGGAATGCCCGTCAGCACGGAGATGAGGGCCGTGGCCAGGGTGATGCCGGCGCTGGGGCCGTCCTTGGGGATGGCCCCCTCCGGCACGTGGACGTGGATGTCCATCTTCTCCAGGAAGTCCGGGGCCAGGCCCAGGCGCTCGGCACGGCTGCGGACGTAGCTGAGGGCGATGTTGGCGCTCTCCTGCATCACCTCCCCGACCTTGCCCGTGAGCTTGAGGTTGCCCTTGCCGGGTCGGGTAGCCCCCTCGATGGTGAGCAGGTCTCCCCCCGTGGCGGTCCAGGCCAGGCCGTTCACCACGCCGGGCATGGCCCGGTCCTCGGGGCGGGTGTCCGTGAATTTTTCCGGGCCCAGGAGCTTGGGGATGCGCTCCCGGGTGACCACGGGATCAAAGACCTCCCCCAGCTGCTCCTTGAGGGCCTCCGGCTGGAGGCTGTGGCGAGCCAGCTTGCGCAGGACGCTGGTGATCTCCCTCTCCAGTTGGCGGACTCCCGCCTCCTTGGTGTAGGCCCCGATGATGAGTTCCAGGGCGGCGGGGTCGAAGCGGATGCCCAGTTCCAGCATCCCGTTGCGTTCCAGGGCCTTGGGGACCAGGTGCTCCTGGGCGATGGCCAGCTTCTCCTTGAGGGTGTAGCCGGAGAGGTCGATGACCTCCAGCCGGTCCTCCAAAGGCTCGGGGATCTGGTGGCGCACGTTGGCGGTGGCGATGAACATCACCTGGCTCAGATCGAAGCCCACGTCCAGGTAATGGTCCTGGAACAATGCGTTCTGCTCCGGGTCCAGCACCTCCAGCAGGGCGGAACTGGGATCGCCGCGCCAGTCGCTGCCCATCTTGTCGATCTCGTCCAGCAGCATGAGGGGGTTGCGCACGGCGGCCTTCTTCATCAGCGAAATGATGCGTCCGGGCATGGAGCCGATATAAGTGCGCCGATGGCCGCGGATCTCCGCCTCGTCCCGCACGCCGCCCAGGGCCATGCGCACGAAGGGCCGGTTCAGGGCCCGGGCGATGCTGCGGGCCAGGGAGGTCTTCCCCACCCCGGGGGGGCCCACGAGGCAGAGGATGGGCCCGCGCAGGGGCTTGGGCTCCTCCCCCTCCGCGCGCTCCCCGTTGAGCCGCTTCATCACCGCCAGGTGCTCCAGGATGCGGGCCTTCACCTTCTCCAGCCCCGCGTGGTCCTCGTGGAGCACCTGCTGGGCCCCGTCCAGGTCCAGCCTTTCGTCCGCGAACTTCTTCCAGGGCAGGGCCAAGAGCCAGTCGATGTAGGAGCGGGAAACGGTGGCCTCGCTGCTTTGGGGGGGCATGGACTCCAGCCGGTCCAGTTCCTCCAGGGCCTTGGCCGAGGCTTCCTCGCTCATGCCGGCAGCGGCGATCTGCTCCCGCAGGCGGCCGTACTCGCCCTTCTCGTCCTTCTTGCCCAGCTCCTGCTGGATGACCCTCATCTTTTCGTTGAGCACGTACTGCTTGTGATCCTGATCCAAGCGCTGGCGGGTCTTCTCGTCCAGTTCCCGATCCACGTCCGTGCGGGCGGCGTCCATGTCCAGCAGCTTCATCAGGGCCCGATGCCGCGCCCCCAGGTCCAGTTCCTCCAGCACCGCTTGCTTTTCCTGCACGTCCAGGGAAACGAGGGCGGCCACCGCGTCCAGGGCCCGGCCGAAGGGCAGCTCCCGCACCTGGTCCAGGGTGAGCATCCGGGCCGCGTCCGGGTTCCGCCTCAGGAAGGCCTCCGCCGCCGGGAGGAAGTCCTTGAGCAGTTCCGCCTCCCCTTCGGGGCGCGAGGTCTCGATAAGGACCTCCACCTCCGCCTTCAGGATCTCCTCCTCGCTGTAGAAGCGGAGCAGGCGCACCCGGGCCCCGCCCTTCACCCCCACCTTGTAGTAGTCCTTGGGCAGGGCCAGCAGGGACTCCACCTGAGCCAGGGTGCCGACGGCGTAGAGCCCCTCCTGGTCCGGCTCCTCCTGGCGGGGGTCCCGCTGGGTGAGCATGACGAGGTGGTCGCCGGCCTTGATGGAAAGCTCCAGGGTGCGGACCGAGGCCCGGCGGCCCACCACGAAGGGAACCCGGGAGCCGGGGAAGAGGACCATGTCCCGGATGGGGAGGGCGGGGAGCGTGAGGATATTGGATTCGGATATCACGGATGCCTCTCCGATCCTTCGGCGCAGGGGGCCCCAATTCTTT
>CAYSXG010000178.1:0-6525 GCA_964434895.1 uncultured Solibacteraceae bacterium
GAGGAGGCCACGAAAGCTCCGGGATAGACGGAATCCATCGGCACGAGGTCCCTTCGGGCGAAGTTCCGGCGCCAGTCGGGAACTTCCGGGGGTTCCCCCCTGTCCAACGCCTCAGCCCATCCAGGAGGTGGCCCATGCCCAGGATCGAATTCGGCCTCGCAGCGCTGTTGCTGCTATCCCCCGCCCGCCCGGCGGCCCCACCCGCCGTCGCGGTCCAGGCCCCGCCGCGCATCGAGGTCCTCTTCGCGCTGGACACCACCGGCTCCATGGGCGGCCACCTCGAAGGGGCCAAGCTCAAGATCTGGTCCATCGCCAACGGCATGCTCCCGGCCCGCCCCACCCCCCGGCCACGGGTAGGCCTCATGGGCTACCGGGATCGGGGGGACGTCTATGTGACCCGCTTCACCGACCTTTCCGAAGACATGGACGCCGTCTACGCCCGCCTTCGAAGCTTCGAGGCCGACGGCGGCGGGGACGCCCCGGAATCCGTCAACCAGGCCCTCCACGAGGCCGTGACCCGGCCCAGCTGGAGCCAGGATCCCCGCATCCTCCGCATCATCTTCCTGGTGGGGGACGCCCCGCCCCACATGGACTATCAGGACGACGTGAAGTACCCCGTCTCCTGCCGCCTGGCGCGGAGGCGGGACATCCTCATCAACACCATCCAGTGCGGGGAGATGGGTGAGACCGTGGCCTTCTGGCGGGACATCGCGGCCCAGGGGGGCGGAACCTACGCCGCCACGGGACAGACCGGGGACATGAAAATGATCGCGACGCCCATGGACGCCGAACTGGCCCGCCTCAACGGCGAGGTGGGCCGGACCCTCCTTCCCTACGGGGCCCCCGCAAAGCGGGAGGCCACCCGTCTCAAGCAGAGCGCGGCGGAGTGCATGGCCCCCGGCGCCGCCGCGGACCGCCTGGCCTTCAACGCGGCCACCGGCCGGGTCGTGCAGGGCGGGGGGGACCTGCTGGACGATCTCCGGCGAGGCGAGACCCGGATCGAAGGGCTCGGCGCCGAGGAGCTGCCCCAGGAGATGAAGGGCCTATCCCCCCAACAGCGGAAGGACTTCCTGCAGAAGAAGGAGGCGGAGCGCCGCGGGATCCAGGCCCGCATCGAGGACTTGAGCCGCCGGCGCCAGGACTACCTGGAAGCGGAACGGCGCCGGCATACCGCCCCGGAGGACGCCTTCGACGTCCGGGTGGCCGAGGCCATCCGGGCCCAGGCCCGGCGCAAAGGCATCCTCATGGGGCCCGCCGGGAAGTAGCGCGGGGGCCGTCGCGGGGCCCTACACTGTCCTGCGTGATGCGCCGGCGGGAGTGGAGCGAGGAGACGAGCGATGAGGAGCTGGTGGCGGCCTTCCGGGCGGGGGTCGGGGACGCCTTCGAGGCCCTCGTTCTCCGCCACCAGAAGGGCCTCTACAACCTGGCCTACCGGATGCTGGGGAACGCCGAGGAGGCCGCCGAAGTGACCCAGGACGCCTTCGTGGCCGCCTACAAGGGACTGGCCTCCTTCCGGGGCGAGGCCCGCTTCCGCACCTGGCTGACCGCCATCGCCCTCAACCGGGCCCGCAACGCCTTGGAGAGCCTCGCCTCCCGCCGGCGCCACGAGGCCTACTCCCTGGACGCCCCCCTGCCCGGCCGGGAAGGGGAGCCCCCGCCGGAACCTCCCGCCCAGGGCCCCTCCGCCCTGGACCTGCTGGAGCGGCGGGCCCGACGCCTCCAGGTGGAGAAGTGCATCGAGGCCCTTCCGGCGGATTTCCGCGAGGCGCTGGTGCTGCGGGACCTGCAGGAGTTCAGCTACGAGGAGATCGGCGCCCTGCTGAAGGTGCGGGAGGGGACCGTGAAATCCAGGCTCTTCCGTGCCCGGGAGGGCGTGAAGAACTGCCTCGAAGGCGTGGCGGGGGCCCCATGAACGAGTGCCGCCGCTCCCGCGAATGGATGTCCGCCGCCCTGGACCAGGCCCCCTCCCCCGAAGAGAAGGCCGGCCTGGAGCGGCACCTGGCGGGCTGCCCCGCCTGCCGCCGGGACTTCGAGGCCCTGCGCGAGACCCGAGCCCGGATCCGCGAAGGGGAGCCCCTGGAACCCCCGGCCTGGCTGGCGGGGCGGATCCTGGGCCGGGTCCGGGGGGGGGCCCCGGCCCCCGGGCCCTGGAGCCGTCTCCGGCCCTTCCTGCTCCGGCCCCCCCTCCAGGTGGCCGCCCTGCTGCTGGTCTGCGGGACCAGCTACTACCTCCTGAGATCCCAACGGGGCGCGGCTCCCGTCCAGGGCCCGTCGGCGGATCAGGTCCGATCGGAGGCCCCGGCGGCCCCCCCGGCCCCCTCGCCCTCTCCGCGCCCCCCGGCCCCCCCCCGGGCTCCGAAAGCCGCGGAGCCCAAGGCCGCCGGGGAAAGGCTGGATACCTTCGCGCCGGCCCCACCCGTGGAGGGGACTCCGGCCCCCCTTCTCGCGCCCCTCCCGGCCCCGGCCGCGGGGGGCGGGCCGACGAAGGACGCCGAGGGCGCCTCGGCCCGGGCGAAGGCCCGGGAGGAAGCCGCCCCGACGGCCCAGGCGGCCCCCCGAGCCGCCTCCGCGGAGGCCGGCACCGAGGCCCTGGTGGTCCTGTGGGAGCCCCGGGAGGCCGCCCGGGCCCCGGAGGACCTGGAAAGGATCTTCGCGGACCTGGGCATCGTCCCCTCCATCCAGCCCCGCCTCCGGACCTTCCGCATCGAGGGTCGCCGGCTGCCGGAGCTCCTGGCCCGCCTTGAGCGGCGGGGCCGGATCCTCCGGGCCCCCGCCGGACCGCCCCCCGGGCCCTGCGAGGTCGTCCTCCGCTGGTGAGGTCGGGAACTTTCGGAAGGGACCTCCTGTCCAAGGAGCAGCCCATTCCGAGGAGGCTCCCGTGAAACCCCACGTCGTCTTTGGTCTCGCCGCCAGCCTGTGCGCCTGTCCCTCCGCCCTCCCCCGCGGAGAGGCCGGCGGAGCCGTCTCCGTGGAACTCCGCACCGACGACGGGCGCAGCCTGCCCCTCTACCCCGCCGCCAGCCGGGGGGGCGCCACCCGGGTCTACGCCGAGGCCCGGCGCGGAGACCACTACCGCATCGTGGTCCACAACCGCCTGGACCGCCGGGTGGGGCTGGTGATCGCCGTGGACGGCCGCAACATCATCTCCGGCCAGCCCTCCTGGCTAAAGAACAGCGAGCGGATGTACGTCCTCGGCCCCCACGAGACCCAGGACTACGAGGGCTGGCGCACCGCCCAGGACCGCGTCCACCGCTTCTACTTCACGGACGCCCCGGACTCCTACGCCGGGGCCTTCGGGGACGAATCGGCCATGGGCGTCGTCGCCGTGGCCGCCTACGCCGAGGTCCAGCACTGGCAGCCCCCCCGCCGATGGAGGGAGGGCTGGGGCGCCCCCACGCCGGGGACCGAACAGCGGGCCCCCGCCGAGGCGCCTCCCCCGGCCGACGCCCTGGGTTCGGGCCTCCCCTGCCCCGCCCCCTCGGCCAAGGCGGCGCCCAAGGCCCCCCTCGACCGCGCGGACAGCCGGGCCGGCACCGGCTACGGCTCCGAAGCCTACTCCCCCTCCTACACCGTGGCCTTCGAGGCCGAGGGCCGCCCCCTGGAACGGACCCTCATCAAGTACGAGTGGCGGGAGACCCTATGCCGGCTGGGCATCCTTCCCCGGTTCCCCACGCCTCCCCCCAATCGCCTCTGGGACGAGGGCTACGCCCCTCCCCCGCCCCGGAGCTATTAAGGCGTGCGAAGCGTGAAATCGTCCGCGTCCATCCAGGCGGGGAAGCGGCGGCGGTGCTCGGCCAGGGCCTCGGGGTCCAGCACCGCCGTGGCCACCGCGGCGGACTCCCCCAGCTCCACCAGGGGCTCCCCCTGGAAGTCCACCACGGCGCTATCGCCGCTGTAGGGGTGGCCGCCGCCGTCCAGGCCCACCCGGTTCACGCCGGCGACGTAGCAGAGGTTCTCGATGGCCCGGGCCCGCAGCAGGGTGCGCCATGGGCCCCGCCGGGGCGTGGGCCAGTTGGCCACGTAGAGGAGCAGGTCGTAGTCCAGCCGCCCCTCGGCGTCCGCGCGGTTGCGGCTCCAGACCGGGAAGCGCAGGTCGTAGCAGACCAGGGGGCAGATCCTCCATCCCCGCAGCTCCACCACCAGCCGCGCTGCCCCCCCGCTGAAGCGCTCGTGTTCCCGGGCCATGCGGAAGAGATGGCGCTTGTCGTAGTGCTCGAAGGCGCCGTCCGGGCGCATCCAGACGAGGCGGTTCCGGTAGGCGCCCCCATCCTGGACCAGGAGGCTCCCGGCCACGGCGGCCCCCGTGTCCGCCGCCAGGGCGGCCATCCAGGCCAGGCTGGGCCCGTCCATGGGCTCCGCCTGCCCCTCCACGGCGTTGGTGAAGCCGGTGGTGAAGGTCTCCGGCAGGAGCACCAGGTCCGTGGAGCCCGCCAGGGGCCGCGCCAGCTCCCCGTAGTAGGCGCGGTTGGCGGCGGCGTCCTGCCATCGCGTATCCCCCTGGATCAGGGAGATCCGCAGGGGGCCCTCGGGGCCCCTCATCGCGGGCCCTTCGAAAGGCCGCGCAGCCGCTCGGCGGCGGCCTCGAGGGTGGCCTCGGTCTTGGCGAAGCAGAAGCGGACCAGGCGCCGCTCCGGCGGGGCCTCGTAGAAGGCGGAGAGGGGGATGGCCGCCACGCCGGCCTCCTTCGCCAGCCAGTGGCAGAAGGCCCGGTCCTCCAGGTCGCTGAAGCCCGTGTAGTCCGCCACCTGGAAGTAGGCCCCCGCCACCGGCAGCAGCTCGAAGGGGGCCCCCTCCATGCGCCGACGGAAGAGGTCCCGCTTGGCCTGGTAGAAGGCCGCGAGTTCCTGGGCGTGGCGCGGCTCGGCGGCCATCACCTCCGCCAGGGCCCACTGGGCGGGCTGGAAGGTGCAGAAGGTGAGGTACTGGTGGACCTTCCGGAATTCCGCCGTGAGGGGGGCCGGGGCCACGCAGTAGCCCACCTTCCAGCCGGTGCAGTGGTAGGTCTTGCCGAAGGAGCCCACCACGAAGGCGCGCCCCGCCAGGGCCGGGTGCCGCAGCAGGCTTTGATGGAGGGCTCCGTCGAAGACGATGTGCTCGTAGACCTCGTCGGACAGCAGGAGGATCCCGGTGCCCTCCACGAGGGCCGCCAGCTCCTCCAGGTCCTCCGCGCCGAGCACCGCCCCGGTGGGGTTGTGGGGGCTGTTCAGCACGATCATGCGGGTCCTGGGCGTGAGGGCGCCGCGCACCCGCTCCCAGTCCACGGAGAAGTCCCCGGGACGCAGGGGCACGTGGACCGGCCGGGCCCCCTGCAGCGCCACCGCGGGATCGTAGCTGTCGTAGCAGGGATCCAGGAGGATCACCTCGTCCCCCGGGCCCACCGTGGCCGCGATGGCGGCGAAGAGGGCCTCGGTGCCCCCGGACGTGATGGTGATCTCCGTGTCCGGGTCCACCTTTCGCCCATAGATCGCCTCGGTCTTGAGGGCGATCTGCTCGCGCAGCGCAGGAATCCCCGCCATGGGCGCGTACTGGTTCCGGCCCGCCGCCACGGCCTCGGCCAGGGCCTCCCGCAGCCGGGGCGGCCCGTCGAAGTCCGGGAAGCCCTGGCCCAGGTTCACGGCCCCGTGGAGGTGGGCCAGGTGGGACATCTCCGTGAAGATGGTGGTCCCGACGCGGGGGAGCTTGGACTCGAGGCGCATCTCAGCACTCCGGCAGGTTCACGCCGATCTCCACGGGACCTTCCAGGACGTTCAGCGCCAGTCCCCCGCGGGCGGTCTCCTTGTACTTGGCCTTCATGTCCGCGCCGGTGTCGCGCATGGTGCGGATGACCTTGTCCAGGCTCACGAAGTGCTGGCCGTCCCCCCGCAGGGCCATGCGGGCGGCGTTGATGGCCTTGATGGCCGCCATGGCGTTGCGTTCGATGCAGGGCACCTGCACCAGGCCCCCGATGGGATCGCAGGTGAGGCCCAGGTTGTGCTCCATGCCGATCTCCGCGGCGTTCTCCACCTGGGAGGGGGTGCCCCCCAGCACCTCCGCCAGGGCCCCGGCGGCCATGGAGCAGGCGCTGCCCACCTCCCCCTGGCAGCCCACCTCGGCCCCGCTGATGGAGGCGTTCTCCTTGTAGAGCACGCCGATGGCCGCCGCCGTGAGCAGGTAGCGGACGACGCCCTCGTCGCTGGCCCCGGGCACGAAGCGGCGGTAGTACAGGAGCACCGCGGGGAGGATACCGGCGGCCCCGTTGGTGGGGGCCGTGACCACGCGGCCGCCGGCGGCGTTCTCCTCGTTCACCGCCAGGGCGTAGAGGTCCACGAAGTCCATGGCCGTGAGGGGGTCCCGCAGGCCCGCCTCGGGGCTGCAGGTGAGCTGCCGGTAGAGGTCCGGGGCCCGGCGCCTCACCTTCAGGCCCCCGGGCAGGATCCCCTCGGTGGTGCAGCCCCGCTGGATGCAGGCCTCCATGACCCGCGAGATGGCCAGGATGTCGCCCCGGATATCCGACCGCCGGGCCAGGACCTCCTCGTTGGCCATCAT
>CAYSXG010000179.1:0-6506 GCA_964434895.1 uncultured Solibacteraceae bacterium
GGATCGTGTAGAATGGCGCCCGGGGATTATTTTCGGACGCGCCCCCATCGGCGGTACTCGGCGCGGACCGGGGGGACGTGCTCACGGTGAACCTCGCCCTGGACGGCGCGCGCTGAACTCCTCGCCTGGCGGAGGCCCCATGTTCCCGACGGACCTGGTTCAGTACCTGCTGTTCTTCGGGGCCCTGCTCGCCATCACGGTTCCGGCGGGGTGGTACATGGAGAAGGTCTTCTCGGAGGAAGGCGGGCCGCTGGCGCGGGTCCTCGTGCTGGGTCCCCTGGCCGAGCAGCTTCAAAGCTCGGTTAGGCTGGTGCGGTGAGCCCCACCCGTCCCGATCCCGACGCCCTCCTGCGCCAGGTGCAGGAGGAGGAGCGGCTGGAGGCCCGGGCCAAGCTGAAGGTCTTCTTCGGCGCCTCCCCCGGGGTGGGGAAGACCTACGCCATGCTCACGGAGGCCAGGACCCGCCGCGCCGAGGGCGAGGACGTGGTCATCGGCGTGGTGGAGACCCACGGCCGCAGCGAGACCGCCGCCCTGGTGGAGGGGTTCGAGATCCTCCCCCGCCAGCAGCTGCCCTACCGGGGGATCTTCCTGGAGGAGTTCGACCTGGACGCGGCCCTCCGGCGGCGCCCGGCCCTGATCCTCATGGACGAGCTGGCCCACACCAACGTCCAGGGGGCCCGCCACGCCAAGCGCTGGCAGGACGTCATGGAGCTCCTGGACGCGGGCATCGACGTCTACACCACCCTCAACGTGCAGCACCTGGAGAGCGTCAAGGACGTGGTGGCCCAGGTGACGGGCGTGCTGGTGCGCGAGAACGTGCCGGACACGGTGCTGGAGCGGGCGGACGAGGTGGAGCTGGTGGACCTGCCCCCGGACGAGCTGCTGGAGCGGCTGCGGGAGGGCAAGGTCTACGTGCCGGACCAGGCCCGGCACGCCATCGACCGCTTCTTCCGCAAGGGGAACCTGCTGGCCCTGCGGGAGCTGGCCCTGCGCCGCACCGCCGAGAGCGTGGACGCCCAGATGCGGCGCTACATGGCCACCGAGGGCATCCAGAAGACCTGGGCCGCCGGGGACCGCCTGCTGGTCTGCGTGGGGCCCAACGCCCTCTCCACCCGCCTCATCCGCGCCACCAAGCGCCTGGCGGCGGCCATCTCGGCCCCCTGGATCGCCCTCTACGTGGAGACGCCGCGGCACCTGCGCTATTCCGAGGAGGCCCAGGCCAAGGTGGAGGCCAACCTGCGCCTGGCGGAGCAGCTGGGGGGCGAGACCGCGGTCATCGAGGGGGGGCAGACCATCGGGGAGGACATCCTCGCCTACGCCCGCTCCCGCAACGTCACCAAGCTGGTGGTGGGCAAGCCCACCCGGCCCCGCTGGACCGAGCTCCTCTCCGGCTCCCTGCTGGACGAGCTGGTGCGGGGCAGCGGGGACATCGACGTCTACGTCATCACCGGCGACCCCGAGAGCGAGGCGGCCCGCCCCCCGCTGCTGCCCAAGCCGCCCCGGCCGGTGATCCACTACCTCTGGGCGGCGGCGGCGGTGGGGGCCGCCACGGCGGCGGCCTTCCTCCTCTTCCGCCGCCAGGAGCTGGCGGACATCGTCATGGCCTACCTGCTGGCCATCGTGGTGGTGGCCACGCGCTTCGGGCGGGGCCCCTCCCTGGCGGCCTCCCTGCTCAGCGTGCTGGCCTTCGACTTCTTCTTCGTGCCGCCCATCTACACCTTCGCCGTCAGCGACTTCCGGCACGTCGGCACCTTCGCCGTCATGCTCCTGGTGGGCCTGGTCATCGGCAACCTCACGGAGCGCCTGCGCCAGCAGGCCAAGCTGGCCCGGGAGCGGGAGCAGCGCACCTCGGCCCTCTTCAAGCTCAGCGAGGAGCTGGCGGGGGGGGCGGGCACGGCCCCCCTGGTGGAGACCGCCATCCACTCGGTGGCCTCCCGCTTCCAGAGCCGGGCCGTGATCCTGCTGCCGGACGGCCGGGGCCGCCTGCGCTCGCCCAGGGAAGGCGAGGGCTTCCCCCTCAACGAGCAGGAGCTGGGAGTGGCCCAGTGGGTCTTCGATCACCGGGAGGCGGCGGGCCTGGGTACCGCGACCCTGCCCGGGGCCCGGGCCACCTACCTGCCCCTGCCCGGCGGCACCGGCGCCGTGGGGGTCATGGGCGTGCTGCCGGAGGGCGCGCCCCGGTGGATGGACCCGGACCAGCGGCGGCTGCTGGAGGCCTTCGCCAACCAGACCGCCCTGGCGGTGGAACGGGCCCTGCTCTCGGAACGCAGCACCGAGGTCCAGCGCCGGGCGGACCAGGAGCAGCTCCGGAACACCCTCCTCAGCTCGGTCTCCCACGACCTCCGCACCCCCCTGGGCTCCATCACCGGGGCCGCCAGCACCCTCCTGGACGATCCCGGCACCCTCGGGCCCGCCACCCAGCGGGAGCTGATCCAGTCCATCCACGAGGAGGCCCAGCGCCTCCACCGCCTGGTGACCAACCTGCTGGACATCACCCGCCTGGAATCCGGCCACGTGCGCCTCCAGAAGGAGTGGATGCCCATGGAGGAGGTGGTGGGCTCGGCCCTGAACCGCCTGGAGGCCCAGATCGGCCCCCGGGAGATCCGCGTGGAGCTGCCCGAGGAGCTGCCCCTGGTGCCCGTGGACCCGGTGCTCATGGAGCAGGTCCTCATCAACCTGCTGGACAACGCCCTCAAGTACTCCCCACAGGACAGCCCCATCGAGGTGAAGGCCTGGTCCGTGGGCAGCACCCTGACCCTGGGGGTCTCGGACCAGGGGCCCGGCCTCCCCGCCGGCGAGGAGGAGCGGATCTTCGAAAAGCTCGTGCGGGGCTCCCACCCAGGCGGCGTGCTGGGGGCGGGCCTGGGCCTGGCCATCTGCCGCGCCATCGTGGCGGCCCACGGGGGGCGCATCCAGGGCCACTCCCGGCCCCAGGGGGGAGCCCAATTCCTCGTGAGCCTGCCCCTGGCCGACGCCCCGCCCCAGGTGCCGGCGGAGCGGGAGGAGGAAGGATGAGCGAGATCGCCCCCCTCATCCTCGTGGTGGAGGACGAGCCCCCCATGCGCAAGTTCCTGCGGGCGGCCCTGACCAGCCACGGCTACCGCATGGCGGAGGCCGCCAGCGGCCAGGAGGGCATCCTTCTGGCCACCAGCCACCAGCCGGACCTGATCCTCATGGACCTGGGCCTGCCGGACCTGGACGGCCTGACCCTCACCCAGCGCCTCCGGGAATGGTCGCGCACGCCCATCGTCGTGCTCTCCGCCCGGGGACAGGAGGAGGACAAGATCCGCGCCCTGGACGCCGGTGCCGACGACTACCTCACCAAGCCCTTCGGCACCGGGGAGCTGATGGCCCGCATCCGCGTGGCCCTGCGGCACGCGGCCCGGGGCGCGGCGCCGGCGGCGGAGCCCCTCTTCCAGCTGGGGACCTGGAAGGTGGACCTCGCCGCCCGCCAGGTCTGGGTGGGGGAGCGGGAGGTCCACCTGACCCCCAACGAGTACCGCCTCCTGGTGAGCCTCGTGCGCCACGCGGGCAAGGTGCTCACCCACCGCCAGCTGCTCAAGGAGGTCTGGGGCCAGACCCCCGGCGCCCAGCCCCACTACCTGCGGGTCTACATGGCCCAGCTCCGCCACAAGCTGGAGGAGAACCCGGCCCGGCCCAGGTACCTGGTCACCGAGCCGGGGGTGGGCTATCGGCTGAAGGTGTGAGCGTCACGGTCCGACGCCGGAGGCCCCGCGATCAGCGGCGGTTATCGGCCTTGGCGCGGTAGGCCAGGGCCTTGCGGAGCTGCTGGACCGCCTCCCGGGCGGCCCGCAGGGCCTCGGCCTTGTGGCCCCCGAAGTCGTGGGGGGCCTTTTCCATGTACTGGATGGCCTCCTCCAATTCGCGGATGGCGGCGGCGATGCGGGGATGCTCCGCCGCTTCGGAGGCGGCCGTGTGCTGGGCGGCCCTCGGTTCCCGCGCCGCGGCGGGCAGGGCCACCGCGAGGGCGGCGAAGAGAAGGGGAAGGCAGTGCGCGTTCATGGGAGCTCCAAGCTGGGGATGGCCCCCCATTCTTCACCCGGGACCGATCCGAAGGAAGGCCCGGTCGCGGCTCTCGACATCCTTGGCGCGGGGCCCCCGACCGAACAGGGCTCCCTCGAAGCAGGGCCTGCCGGCGAGCGCCCAACCAGGGTCCCCCACGGGTCAGGGAGGTCCAGGGTAGCGATCCGCCCAGCGGTGTCATGAAATAAGTCGTTTATCATTAATATTTGACGAAATATCCGACAGGTGCTCGAAACCCCCCATGTTCATCCCCCGCCTCCTCGACCTCGAGGCGATCACAGCCGCCCGGTCCTGCTTCCTCTTCGGCCCCCGCCAGACCGGGAAGTCGAGCCTCATCCGCCGGACCCTTCCGCCGGAAACCCCCGTCTACAACCTGCCGGACCACGGCACCTGGCTGGCCCTCGGCGCGAACCCCGGGCGGATGCGCGAAGAGCTCCTGGCGCGAAACCCCAGGAACCCCCTCGTCGAGGAGCACGGCTTCCGCTTCCTGCTCACGGGCTCCAGCGCGCGCAAGCTCCGGAGGTCCGGCGTGAACCTCCTCGGGGGGCGCGCCCGCTCCCGCCGCCTCCATCCCTTCAGCTGGAAGGAGCTGGGGGAGGGCTTCGACCTCCTGAAGGCCCTGGACCGGGGGCTGCTTCCCTTCGTCTACGGCTCGGAGGAGCCCGCCGAGGACCTCCGAAGCCATGTCGGAGCCTACCTCCGCGAGGAGATCGCGGCAGAAGGCCTGACCCGCAACGTCCCGGCCTTCGCGCGCTTCCTGGAGGTCGCCGCCGCCTGCAGCGGGAAGATGATCAACAAGACCGAAGTGGCCAACGACGCCAAGGTGCCCCGCACGACCGTCCACGAATACTTCGAGATCCTGAGGGACACCCTGATCGGCTACGAGCTCCCGGCCTGGACGCGGAGCCGGAAACGCAAGGCCATCGAGACCGCCAAGTTCTACCTGTTCGATGGCGGGGTGTCCCGGGCGATCCAAGGACTCCCCGCCCTCCAGGCCAAGTCCGCGGATTTCGGGAACGCCTTCGAGCACTTCCTCCTCCACGAATTGCAGACCTACGTGGACACGAAGGCCCCCGGCACGCCCCTGGCCTACTGGCGCTCCACCTCCAACGTCGAAGTGGACTTCATTCTGGGCGACCACACCGCCGTGGAGGTGAAGGCGACGGCCAGCGTGTCCAAACGGGACCTCCGCGGACTGGAGGCCCTGGGCGAAGAAGGGCTGATGAAGCGCCTGCTCCTCGTCTGCCAGGAAAAGGCCCCCCGAAAGATCGGGGAGGTCCTGGTGCTTCCCTGGGCCGAGTTCCTGGAGCAGCTTCGGGGGCGAGCCTTCGCCGAATGAGGGCCCGAGGGTGGGCGGCTGGGTTAAGCTGGGCCCATGGAAGTGGGAGCCCCAACCGGGTTCGCACGGGGTTCGCATGACATCCGCACATCAAAGCAAAAGCTCTTTTTTCGGCCACCTAAAAGAGCTGCTCGACATGATCAAGTTCGAGCACACGATCTTCGCCCTGCCCTTCGCCTTCCTGGCGGCCCTGGTGGCGGCCCAGGGCCTTCCGCCGGCGGAAAAGCTGCTCTGGATCGCCCTGGCCATGGTGGGGGCCCGCACGGCGGCCATGACCTTCAACCGCCTGGCGGACGCCGACATCGACGGGGAGAACCCCCGCACGGCCCAGCGGGCCATCCCCGCGGGCCGGGTCCCGCGCCTGGGGGCCTACGCCCTCATGGGCGGCGCCATCGTCCTCCTGGGCCTCGCCGCGGGCCGCCTGGGGCCCCTCTGCTGGAAGCTGGCGCCCCTGGCCCTCTTCATCATCCTGGGCTACTCCATCTGCAAGCGCTTCACTCCCCTAGCCCACGCCGTGCTGGGCCTGGCCCTGGCGGGGGCCCCCCTGGGGGCCTGGATCGCCGTCACCGGCGGCCTCGAGGCCCCGGCCTGGCTGCTGGCCCTGGGGGTCCTGGCCTGGACCGCCGGCTTCGACATCATCTACGCCCTGCAGGACCAGGACTTCGACCGCAGAGCGGGCCTCCACTCCATCCCCGTGGCCCTGGGCACCGGCGGGGCCCTGCTGGTATCGCGGCTCCTGCACCTGATCGCCCTGGGGGCCTGGGCCCAATTCAACCTCGTGGTGGGGGCCCACGCCTTCCCCTGGCTGGCCTGGACCGCCGTGGCCGCCATCCTGGCCCGGGAGCAGTGGCTGGTGCGGGGGGGCCGCCTGGACCGCATCGACGAGGCCTTCTTCACCCTCAACAGCCTCGTGGGCCTCATCTTCTTCGCCGGCCATCTGGGGGAATGGATCCTGATCCTGAAGACGGGCACGGCCTAAGAGGGTGTTTTAGAAATCGCACGGGCCGCGCTGGGAGCGCCGGCCAAGCGAGGCAAGGAAGGCGAGGGCCCAGTGGAGCGGGACTCCACGGCCCGAGGCTGACGCAGCATCGCGCAGGCCGCCGCCCCAGCCCTCCGGGACGGA
>CAYSXG010000180.1:0-6462 GCA_964434895.1 uncultured Solibacteraceae bacterium
GCCCCTGGAGCTGCGCCTCCAGAAGGCCGCCCGCCTCCCCAGCGAGGCCCTGCGCCAGCTCCAGGCCGAGCTGGCTCTGGCGGAGGTCCCCGGGGAGGAGAAGGCCTACCACCAGGCCCACCTCGCCTACCAGCTGGCGGCGCGGCATCAGGCCAAGGATCCCAAGGCCGACCTGGCCGTGCTGGACCAGGCCATCCGGCTCCTGGAGCCCCGGAAGGAGGCGGAATCCAAGGCCCTGCTCGGGGCCTGCCTCGACGTGAAGATCGGCTACTCCCCCACCTCCGCCATGTCCCTGGCCCCCAGGGCCTCGGCCCTCTTCGGCGCCGCCCTAAGGCAGAGCCCGGGCCAGCCCCGCGTCCTGATGTTCCAGGGCATCCACGTCCTCCACACGCCCGCCTTCTTCGGGGGCGGGGCGGAAAAGGCCCTCCCCATCCTCGCCGCGGCGGTGAAGGCGGCGGAGGAGGAAGGGGCGCCCCAAGCCCCTTGGGCCCCCTCCTGGGGCCGGGCGGAGAGTTGCCTCTGGCTGGCCCAGGCCCAGCGCCGAGCGGGCCGGGAGGCCGAGGCCCAGGCCTCCCTCAAGCGCGCCCTCGAACTGGACCCGGCCTTCGGCCACGCCCAGGCCCTCCTCGAGGCGGGCCGATGATCCACCTCGCGTTCCAGGCGGCCCTCGAACTGAGCGGCGTGGTGCTCGGCCCCGCCGCCCAGCCCCTGCCGGGGGCCCGCGTCGAAGCAGCCGGCCGCGTCTTCACCACGGACGCCCGGGGCCGCTTCCGGATCCCCGTGGAGGGGAAGGAGGGCGTGGAGCTGAGGATCGAAGTCGCCGGCTTCGAGCCCCAGACCCGCGTGGCCCTCCCCGGCGCCCCCCTGGCCGTGATGATGCAGCCCACCTCCCAGGCGGTGGTGGAAGTGGTGGAGGGCAGCGGGTACGGGAGCGCCGAAGGCTCCACCTCCACCCTCGGGCAGCTGGACATCTACACCACGCCGGGCGCCGCGGCGGACGTCTTCCAGGCCGTGAAGGGCCTGCCCGGCGTGAGCAACGCCTCCGAAGGCGCGGAGCTCTTCGTGCGCGGGGGCCGGCCCGACGAAGTGGGCATCTACCTCAACGGCGGGCGCCTGGCCCGTCCCTTCCACCACCCCAACACCCAGGGGGGCATCTTCACCGCCGTGGATACGGCCCTCGTGACCCGCGTGGACTTCGTGCCCGGGGGCTTTTCCGCCCGCTACGGCGACGCGCTGTCGGCGGTGCTGGACCTCTCCACCGAGCAGGGCACGCCCGCGCGGGCCACCTCGGTCCTGCTCACCCTTCCCACCCAGGGGGTCCAGGGGGACCGCCCCCTGGGCCCGGGCCTGCTGCGGGCCTCCTTCCGCCACAGCGACCCGGTGCTGCTGGACAAGTGGTACGGCCTGGCCCCCACCTTCGAGGAAAGCCCCCTGAGCTTCGACGGCCAGCTCAACTGGCAGCAGGACCTCGGGCAGGGCCGGCTGCAGGCCACCTTCCTGGGCAGCCGCGACCACCTGGCCACGGAGGTGCGCATCGCCAATCAGCAGGACGTCTACGCCAACCGCAGCCGGATCGCCTTCGGAGGGCTCCAATGGCGGGGGGCCCTGAATGGAAGCACCGGAGTCCTCTTCGCCTTCTGCCGGAACGCCTTCCTCCAGACCTGGTCCTTCGGCCCCTGGGGAATGGATCTCCGCGAGACCAGCGATTTCCTGCGGGCGGAGCTCACCGCCTCCATGGGGGAGGGCCAGGACCTCGAAGGGGGGCTGGACGCCAGCCGGCAGGACTACCGGCCCGAAGGCCAGGTGCCCTTCGACCTCGCCAACTGGAGCCCCGGGGCCCGGCCCCGGACCTTCAGCTACGCCTTCGACGGCCGGAGGACGGGGGCCTACCTCACCTGGCGGGGACGCTTCGGCCCGGCCTGGGGTCTATCCCTGGGGGGTCGATGGGACCGCTACGGCCTGCTGAACGAGGGCACGCGGGATCTGCGGGGCACCCTTTCCTTCCTGATCCGGGAGGGCCTGACCCTCCGGGCGGCCTGGGGGACCTTCCACCAGGCCCCCTCCCTGTCCCAACTGGATCCCTACACCGGAAACCCCGCCCTGCCCGCCCAGCGGGCCACCCACGCCCTCGTGGCCTTCGACGGGGCCTGGGCGGGACCCACCTCCTGGAACCTTCGGCTGGAGGTCTACCGCAAGGACTACGATCGTCTGGTGCTGGAGGACGCGCGGGTCCGCTACGCGGGGCGGGGCCGCGGCTTCGCCCAGGGGGTGGACCTGCTGCTGAAGGCCTCGAGACCGGGCTTCCGGGGCTGGATCGGCTACGGCTACCTCGACACCCGTCGTCGGGAGGGCGACCAGCCGGAGCTCGGGGCCGTGCCCACGAGCATTCCCCACAACCTCACGGCGGTGGGGGCCTGGCCCCTGGTGCCGGGCCTGGAGCTATCGGCCTCCTGGCGCTATGCCAGCGGAGCCCCGGTGACGCCCATCCTGGGAGGAAGCCCCCATCCCGGCGGCGGCTTCGACCCCCTGGAAGGGGAGCCCTACGCGGACCGTCTTCCGGCCTACGGCCGGGCGGACCTCCGCCTCACCCGGCTCCTGAACTGGAAGGGCCTCCGCATCGCGGCCTTCGGCGAGGTCATGAACCTGCTGAACCGCCACAACGCTGCGTCCTACAGCTACAGCGCCGACTTCAGCCTCCGCCGGGTGGAGGAGAGCTACTTCAGCCGCCGCATCCTCGTGGCGGGGGTGAACCTGGCCTGGTGAACCGCGATCCCGCGGCCCTCACTCCCCGGGCTCCTTGGGAACGGAGAACCTCTGGGCCCGCTGGTGGAAATCGTCCCGCCACACCTTCGGCTCCGAACCGGCGGGGGGGAGGGCCTCCTTCGCCAGGCGCCGGCGGAGGCGCAGGATCCCCCACAAGGCGAGGGCCATCCAGGGCTCCGGGTACTCCAGCAGCAGGCGCAGGGGCGTGAGGCGGAATTCCCCGGGTCTATTCCCGTGGGTCCGATAGTTGTGGAGGACCCACAGTTCCTCGTCCACCTCCAGCTCGGCGCACTCGGCCTTGGAGAAGGCGAATTCCTGGGGCCGCTCCCCCTCCAGGGCCAGCACCTGTCCGGTGAAGCGTCCCTGGGTATCGCGGCTGATCTGGGTGATGGTCGCCTTCGAAAGGCCCGGGGCCTGCCAGGTGCCCAGGGGGTCCCAGACCGTGAGCATGAACTGGACCACCACGAGCCAGACCCCCACCGCGAGGCCGGTCCCCAGCCCCGCGATCCCGATCCATGTCCAGGCCCTCTTCATCGCCCCAGTATGAGGCCGAGGAGCGAGACCTAGACCAGCGCCCGCTTTTCCGCCTTCTTACGCTCGTTCTCGCTGAGGATGCGCTTGCGCATGCGGATGTGGTTGGGGGTCACCTCCACCAGCTCGTCCCCCTCGATGTACTCCAGGGCCTGCTCGAGGGTGTGCTCCCGGGGGGGGGTGAGGCGGGGGGCCTCGTCGGACCCGCTGGCGCGCATGTTCGTCAGCTTCTTGCCCTTGGCCACGTTCACCACGAGGTCGTTCTCCCGGGCGTGTTCGCCCACGATCATGCCTTCGTAGCACTTGGTGCCCGGGTGGATGAAGATGATGCCGCGGTCCTCCAGGTTCATGAGGGCGAAGCCCACGGCCTCGCAGTTCTCCATGCAGACCAGCACGCCGTTCTTGCGGCCCGGCAGCTCGCCCTTGTAGGGGCCGTAGTGGGAGAAGAGGGTGTTGAGGATGCCCTCGCCGCGGGTGTCGGTCATGAACTCCGAGCGGTAGCCGATGAGGCCCCGGCTGGGGATCTTGAAGTGCAGGCGGCAGCGGCCCATCTCCTGGGCCATGTCGGTCATCTCGGCCTTGCGCAGGCCCAGCTTCTCCATGACCACGCCCATGTAGGCCTCGGGCACGTCCACGGTGAGGTCCTCGTAGGGCTCCTCCTTCTCGCCGTTCTCGTTGACGTGGATGATCACCTCGGGCCGGCTCACGCAGAGCTCGAAGCTCTCCCGGCGCATGGTCTCGATGAGCACCGAAAGGTGCAGCTCGCCGCGGCCGGAGACCTTGAAGGCGTCCGGGGTGTCGGTGTCCTCCACGCGCAGCGCGACGTTGTGCTGGAGCTCCTTCATCAGCCTTTCGCGGATGCGGCGGCTCTGCACGTGCTTGCCGTCCTGGCCCGCGAAGGGGCCGGCGTTGACCATGAACATCATGGAGATGGTGGGCTCGTCGATGTCCACGTAGGGCAGGGGCTCCGGCCTCTCCAGGGAGGCGATGGTCTCGCCCACGCGGATGTCGGGGATGCCCGCCAGGGCCACGATCTCGCCGGTGCCCGCCTCGACCTGGGGCACCCGGGTGAGGCCCTCGAAGCCGTAGAGCTGGGTGATCTTGTGCTGCTGCACGGAGCCGTCCCGCTTCACCAGGGCCACGGACTCCCCGACCTTGATCTTCCCGTTGAAGATGCGCCCGATGCCGATCTGCCCCACGAAGTCGTTGTAGTCCATGAGGGTCACCAGCATCTGGGCCGGCGCGTCCGGGGAGCCCTTGGGGGCCGGGCAGTACTTGGAGATGGTGTCGAAGAGGGGGTCCAGGGTCTCGCTGTTGTCGTTCACGTCCATCATGGCGTAGCCGTTCTTGGCGCTGGCGAAGACCGTGGGGAAGTCCAGCTGCTCGTCCGTGGCGCCCAGCTCCATGAAGAGCTCGAAGACCGCGTCCTGGGCGAAGTGGGGGCGGGCGCCGGGCCGGTCCACCTTGTTGATGACGACGATGGGCTTGAGCCCCAGGGCCAGGGCCTTGCGCGTCACGAACTTGGTCTGGGGCATGGGGCCGTCGAAGGCGTCCACCACCAGCAGCACCGAGTCCACCATGCTGAGCACGCGCTCCACCTCGCCGCCGAAGTCGGCGTGGCCCGGCGTGTCCACGATGTTGAAGCGGTGGCCCGCCCAATGAATGGACGTGGTCTTGGCCAGGATGGTGATGCCGCGTTCGCGCTCCTGGTCGTTGGAGTCCATGGCCCGTTCCTGGACCTTCTGGTTGTCGCGGAACATGTGGGCGCCCTTGAACATGGCGTCCACCAGCGTGGTCTTGCCATGGTCCACGTGGGCGATGATGGCGATGTTGCGGATCTTGTCGAGAGGGGTCATGGGGATTCCTGCGGCGGACCTTGGTGCAAACCAGGCAGAACCTTTGATTTTACCAGGCCCACTGTGAATTCCCGAACCCTATTTCTGAGCAACTCTTCCCTTCCGGCCGGGGAGGACTAAGATAGCTCCACCTGCACCCTGCTCCTGGACGGAGAACCCCATGCAAATCAATGAGCTACTCACCACCGTCTGCGAGCTGGGAGCCTCCGATCTCCACCTCAAAGTGGGCAATTTCCCCGTGGCCCGGATCAAGGGGCGCCTCACCCCCCTGACGAACTTCAAGCGGCTGGTGCAGGAGGACACCATCGCCATGGCCTACAGCATCATGGCCAACGACCGGCAGAAGCAGAAGTTCAAGGAGAGCCTGGACCTCGACATCGCCTACTCGGTGCCGGCCCTGGGGCGCTTCCGCTGCAACATCTTCAACCAGCGCGGCACGGTGGGCATGGTGCTCCGCGTGATCCCGCGGAAGATCTTCAGCATCGAGGACCTCATGCTCCCGCTGGTCCTCAAGAAGATCTGCGAGGAGCAGCGCGGCCTGGTGCTGGTGACCGGCACCACCGGCTCCGGCAAGTCCACGACCCTCGCGGCCATGATCGACCTCATCAACGCGACGAGGAACGAGCACATCCTCACCATCGAGGACCCCATCGAGTACCTGCACCGGGACAACCAGTCCATCATCAACCAGCGGGAAGTGGGAGCCGACTGCCAGAGCTTCGGCATCGCCCTTCGGGCCGCCCTCCGCCAGGACCCCGACGTCATCCTCGTGGGCGAGATGCGCGACTTCGAGACCATCGAGACGGCCATCCACGCGGCGGAGACGGGCCACCTGGTCTTCAGCACCCTCCACACCCTGGACGCCACGGAGACCATCAACCGCGTCATCTCCGTCTTCCCCCCCCACCACCAGAAACAGATCCGCCTCCAGCTCTCGGCGGTGCTCAAGGGCATCATCTCCCAGCGCCTGGTGCCCCGGGCCGACGGCCAGGGCCGGGTGCCGGCGGTGGAGGGGCTGGTGACCACGGAGACCGTCCGCAGCTGCATCGGGGCCCAGGAGAAGCCCAGAAGGCTGCGGGACACCATCTCCGCCGGCAAGACGGTGCATACCAACGTGGTCAACGTCCGGCCCTATCCGCCGGTGCTGGCCAATGCCGTCGCCCCCAAGGAGCGCAAGGACGATGTGAAACTCGGGCAGGCGCTCAACAAGCTGCTCGAGGAAGATCCCTCGATCTCGGTGGTCCACAATGCCGAGACCCACGAAGTCGTGCTGTGGGGGCAGGGCGAGATGCATCTGCGCGTTGCCGCCGAG
>CAYSXG010000181.1:0-5291 GCA_964434895.1 uncultured Solibacteraceae bacterium
CACGGCCGTGATCGTCAGGGGCCCTTCGGCGGGACTGAGGCTGAGGCTGAAGTTCCCGGAGGCGTCGAGAGACACGGCCTGCCCGTTGATCTTGAGGGTGCCGGCGGGATCGTCCACCCGGCCGCGGACCTCCAGGGTGGCCGCGTTCGTGACCAGGCCGTCGGCCGGCGCGTCGATGGACACCTTGGGCGCCGTGGTGTCCAGCACGAGGACGAGGCTCGCCTGGCCGCGGTTGCCCGCGGCGTCGGTGGCCAGGAAGGCGTAGGTGTTGGGCCCTTCCACCAGGGTGATCGGCAGGCTGAAGGCCCCCTGGGCGTTGAGGGGGATCGCCTGGCCGTTGGCCGTGAGGATGGCCGTGGGATCGTCCACCCGGCCGTTGATCACCTGGGCGGAGGTGCCCGTGCGGGCCGGGGGTTGGGGCGCGAAGGTGATGACCGGCGCGGTCCAGTCCACCGTGACCACGCGGTTGGCCTTGGCGGTGTTGGCCGCGGCGTCCTGGGCGACGGCTTCGATGACGAGGGGGCCCTCGGCGCCCAGGGCCAGGGTGAGGCTGAAGGCGCCGGAACCGTCGACGGCCACGGCCTGGCCGTTCACCCACACCTTGGCGCTGGGATCGTCCACCTGGCCCGCCACCAGGAGGCTGTGCCCGTTCGTCACCAGGTTGCCCGCGGGCTGGGTGATGCGCACCAAGGGGGCGTGGGTGTCGCAGGTGATCGGGACCTGGAGCCGCCCCTCGTTGCCGGCGGCGTCCCTGGCCACGAAGGCCAGGGCGTTGGTGCCCTCGGCCAGGGTCAGGCTGGCGGAAAAGGCCCCCTGGGCGTCTAGGACCACCGAGGCCCCGTTGAGGGTGAGGGTGGCCTTGGGATCGTCCACGCTGCCGGTGATCACCAGGCTCGGAACCGACACGAGGCCCGGAGGCGGGGGGTTGAGGCTGACCCGGGGGGCCGTGCGGTCGACGACCACGTGGCGCTCCTCGCGGCTGGCGTTGCCCAGGGCGTCCGTGGCCACGGCCTGGACGGTGAGCGGGCCCTCGGCGGGGCTCAGAACGAGGACGAAGGCCCCGGCGGCGTCGGGTTTGACGGCCTGGCCGTTCACGGTCAGCGCGGCGGCGGGATCGTCCACCCGACCCCGGACCTCGAGGGTGGCCGCGTTGGTGATCAGGCCTTCGATCGGGGCGTCGAGGATGAGCTTGGGAGCGGTGGTGTCGAGGGTGATGGAAGCGCTCAGGACCCCCTTGTTGCCCGCGGCGTCCGTAGCGGCGAAGGCGTAGGCGTTGGCCCCCTCCACCAAGGTGATGGGCAGGCTGAAGGCCCCCTGGGCGCCGAGGGTCACCGGCTGGCCGTTGACGGTCAGGATCGCCGTGGGATCGTCCACCTTGCCCGCGAGGGTCTGGGCGGCCGTCGCCGTCCGGGTCGGGGGTTGGGGGGAGAGGGTGATGACCGGGGCCGTCCAGTCCACCATGCCCTTGCGCAGGGTCTTGGCGGTGTTGGCGGCCGGGTCCTGGGCCACCACCTCCACGGTGGCGGGGCCTTCGGCGGCGAGGGGCAGCGTGAGGGCGAAGGCCCCGGAGGCGTCCACGGGCACGGCCTGGCCGTTCACCCACACCTTGGCGCTGAGGTCGTCCACCTGGCCCGCGACCTTCAGGCCCTTAGCGTTGGTCAGGAAGCCTTCAACGGGTTGGTCGAGGCGCAGGACCGGGGGAAGGGTGTCCCGCACCACGGCCACGGAGAGGGGGGTCGCGTTCCCCGCGGCGTCCGTCGCGGAGAGGGCGAAGGTGTTGGGTCCCTCCAGCAGGCGCAGGGAGGTGGAAAAGGCCCCCTGGGCGTCCAGGGGCACAGCATTCCCGTCCACCCGCAGCGTCGCCTTGGGGTCGTCCACGGTGCCGGTGAGGATCAGGCTGGTGGCGGACACCAGGGAGGGCGGCGGGGGATTCAGGACGATCTTGGGCGGGGTGCGGTCCACGAGCACGTGGCGCTCGTCGCGACCCACGTTGCCCAGGGCGTCCGTCGCCACCGCCAGGATGGTCAGGGGCCCCTCGGGGGGGCTCAGGATGAGGCTGAAGGCCCCGGCGGCGTCGGGTTTGACGGCCTGGCCGTTCACGCTGAGGGTGCCGGCGGGATCGTCCACGTGGCCCCTCACCTCCAGGGTGGCGGCATTCGTGGCGAGACCTTCGGCCGGTGCCTCGAGGGTCACCTTGGGGGCGGTGGTGTCCAGGGTGATGGAGGCGCTCAGGGCCCCCTTGTTCCCCGCGGCGTCCGTGGCCAGGAAGGCGAAGGTGTTCGCCCCCTCCACCAGGGTCACCGGAAGGCTGAAGGTCCCCTGGGCGCTCAGGGCCACGGGCTGGCCGTTGGCGGTGAGGACGGCGCTCGCGTCGTCCACCTTGCCCGCGAGGGTCTGGGCCGCCGTGGCCGTGCGCACCGGAGGCGGCGGATTCAGCGTGATGACCGGCGCCGTCCAATCCACCACCACCCGCCGGCTATCCTTGCCCACGTTGGCGGCGGCGTCGGCGGCGGTGATGGCCAGGGTCAGGGAACCCTCTGAGGCCAGGGACAGGACGAGACTGAAGCGGCCGGCGGAATCGAGGCTCACGGGCTGGTCGTTCACGCGCACCTGGGCCGTGAGGTCGTCCACCTGGCCGGCCACCGTCAGCGTCTTCTGATTGGTCACCAGGCCCTCGGAGGGCTGGGTGAGCCGCACCACCGGCGCCACCGTGTCCCGGGTGATGGAGACCTGGGCCCGGCCCTCGTTGCCCGCCGCGTCCAGGGCGGAAAGAGCGAAGGCGTTGGGCCCCTCCACCAGGGGCAGGGTCGTGGAGAAGCCCCCCTGGGCGTCCAGGGCCAGGACCGCGCCGTTGAGCTTGAGGACGGCCTTGGGATCGTCCACCTGGCCCGCCAGGAGGTAGGAGGTGGCCGAAAGGAGGCTGGGCGGGGGCGGGTTCAGGGTGATGACCGGCGCGGTGCGGTCCACGAGGACGTGGCGCTCGTCCCGGCCCACGTTCCCCACGGCGTCCGTGGCCACGGCCGCCAGGGTCAGGGCCCCCTCCGCCGGGCTGAGGCTGAGGGCGAAGGCCCCGGTCGCGTCCAGCTTCACCGCCTGCCCGTTCAGCGTCAGCGTGCAGCTCGGGTCGTCCACCCGGCCCCTGACGTCGAGGGTGGGGGCGTTGGTGACGAGCCCTTCCGCGGGGGCCTCGAGGGTCACCTTGGGGGCGGTGGTGTCCAGCGTGATCGTGGCGCCGAGGCTTCCCTTGTTGCCCGCGGCATCCAAGGCCACGAAGGCGTAGGCGTTGGAACCCTCCGCCAGGGTCACCGGAAGGCTGAAGGCCCCCTGGGCGTTGAGGGCGATGGGCTGGCCGTTGACCGTCAGCGTCGCGGTAGGATCGTCCACCTTGCCCGCGAGGGTCTGGGCGGCCGTGGCCGTGCGCACCGGGGGCGGCGGGTTCAAGGTGATGATCGGCGCGGTCCAATCCACGAGGATCTTCCGGGTGGCCTTGGAGCTGTTGGTGGCCGCGTCCTGGGCCGTGGCCTCGAGGGTGAGGGGACCCTCGCCGCTCAGGGGCAAGGTGAGGCTCCAGGCCCCCTTGGCGTCCACCACCACCGCCTGGGCGTTCAGCCACACCTTGGCGCCGGGGTCGTCCACCTGCCCCGTCACCGTGAGGCTGTGCAGGTTCGTGGCCGAGCCCTCCGCGGGTTGGAGGATCCTCACCACGGGGGCCACCGTATCCCGGGTGACCGACACCGAAAGCTTCCCTTCGTTCCCGGCCGCGTCCACCGCCGAGAGGGCCAGGGTGTTGGCCCCTTCCACCAGGGCCGCCGTGAAGGAGAAGGCCCCCCGAGCGTCCAGGGCCACGGGGCTTCCGTTGAGCTTGAAGAGGGCCTTGGGATCGTCCACCGTCCCCTGGAGCAGGAGACCGGGGGTGTTCACCAGGCTCGCCGGGACCGGATTGAGGGTGATCTTGGGGGCCGTGCGATCGACGAGCACGTGGCGCTCGTCCTTCCCCGTATTCCCCGCGCTGTCCTTGGCCAGGGCCGTGATCGTGAGGGGGCCCTCCGCCGGCGTGAGGGTGAGGGAGAAAGCCCCGGTGGCGTCCGGCCTCACCGTTTGCCCGTTCACCGTCAGGGTCCCCTGGACGTCGTCCACGTGGCCCTGGACCAGGAGGGTCGCCGCGTTGGTGACGAGGCCTTCGGCCGGGGCCTCGAGGGTCACCTTGGGAGGGACCGTGTCCAGGATGAGGCTCAGGCCGAGCTGCCCCTTGTTGCCGGCCGCGTCCGTGGCCTCGAAGGCGAAGGCGTTGGAGCCCTCCACCAGGGTCACCGGAAGGCTGAAGGAGCCGCCGGAGCCCAGGCTCACGCCCTTGCCGTTGAGGGCCAGGATCGCGGCGGGATCGTCCACCTTGCCGGTGAAGGTGTAGGCCGCCGAGGAGGTGCGGACCGGGGGCACGGGGTTCAGGGTGATGACCGGGGCGGTCCAATCCGCCGTCACCTTCCGGGCGGCCTTCCCGACGTTGCCCGCGAGGTCCTGGGCCACCGCCTCCACCGTGAAGGAGCCTTCGACGGACAGGGGGAGGACGAGGGAAAAGGCCCCCGTGGCGTCCACCGCCGCCGCCAGGCCGTTCACCTTCACCGCGGCCTTGGGGTCGTCCACGGAGCCGGCCACCGTCAGGCTGTGGGCGTTGGTCACCAGGCCTTCGGCCGGCTGGGTCAGCCGCACCGCCGGCGCCGTCGTATCGAGCTGGACCGGCACCGACAGCCGACCCTCGTTGCCCGCCGCGTCCACCGCGGAAAGCAGGAGGGTGTTGGTCCCTTCGGACAGGGCCACACTGGCGGAAAAGGCCCCCTTCGCGTCCAGGATCACGGGGTTGCCGTTGATCTTGAGAAGGGCCTTGGGATCGTCCACGGAGCCCGCGAGGACGAGGCTGGGGACGTTGGTCAGGCTGGGGGGGACGGGATTCAGGGCGATCTTCGGAGCCGTGCGATCGATGAGGACGTGCCGCTCGTCCTTGCCCACGTTCCCCACGGAGTCCGTGGCCAGGGCCGTGATGGTCAGGGGGCCCTCCGCGGGGGCCAGGGAGAGGGAGAAGGCTCCTGAGGCGTCGGGGTGGAGGGCCTGGCCGTTCACCGTCACGGCACTGGCCGGATCGTCCACGTGCCCCTCCACCGCGAGGGTGGCGGCATTGGTGACGAGGCCCTCCAAGGGCGCGTCCAGCACCACCTTGGGGGCCCGGGTATCCAGGGCGACGGCGACATTCAGGGTCCCCGCATTTCCCGCCAGGTCCTTGGCGACGAAGGCCAGGG
>CAYSXG010000181.1:5301-6452 GCA_964434895.1 uncultured Solibacteraceae bacterium
GGGTTGGCCTTGACGATGTCGCGCACGACGTTCAGCGCGCTGTGAAAATTCATCGGCCTCGGATCCTTGGCCAGGGTCTCGGCCATCTTGGCGATGTTCTGGTTCTTGCGCTCGGCGATGGCGGTGAGCCACTCGGCCGGCGGCTTGGCCCAGTTGGACCCGATCCCGGCGAGCCGCGCGGACACGCAGGGACCGATGTCGCCCACGACCGGGCGGTCCATGCCCACCTTGGGGGCCGGGGTATCCAGGGCGACGGGGACATTCAGGGTCCCCGCACTTCCCGCCAGGTCCTTGGCGACGAAGGCCAGGGCGTTGGCTCCCTCCTTGAGCTGGACGGGGGCGGAGAAGGCCCCCTTGGGGTCCAGCGCCACCGCCGCCCCGTTCAGGGTAAGGGTGGCGGCGGGGTCGTCCACGCTCCCCTTCACCGTGAGGGCCGCCTGGTTGGTGGCCGAGGGCGGCATGGGGTTGAGCAGGATGCGGGGCGCGGTCGTATCGAGGACGAGGGTGGCGCTGACCTGGGCCTGGGAGCCGCAGGCGTCCGTACCGACCACCGTGAAGGCGTTGACGCCCTCCTTGAGGCTCACGAGCAGCTGGGTTTCGAGGCCCGTGGGCTTCACGGGCTGCCCGTTCACCATCAGGCAGGCCAGGGGTCGGTTCGACTGGATGGTCAACGTGACGGGGTTCTGGCGGGTGGGGGAGGTGACATCGAAGCCCAAGCTCAGCTGGAGGGAGGTGGCCGTGCCGCCCATCCAGGCCCTTATGGCCGTCTCCAGGGCCCCCACCGCGTCGCCCTGGAAGACGAGGCCCCGGCCCGCGGTGGCCAGGTCCTTGGACCAGGTCCGGGGCCCGTCCACACTCCAGGTCCAGATGGCCGCCGCGCCGGATTCGCGGATGTCCTCCGCCAACTCGAAGAACTCCCGGTACTCGCTCGAAAGCTCGTAGGGCGTAGCGTCGCCGCATACGCCGTCGAGGGTGAACCCGTCGCCCATGGGCAGCACGATGCCCGGGGAGCAGCCTCCCCTGGCCTGCAGATCCTCCACGCTTTCCTCGGCGTCCTCCAGGGCTTCGTCCATGGATCCGGCGTTGGTGGGCAGCATGTTCTCCACGGCGTTGAGTCCCTGGGATAGGGACTCGCCGGGGGGGACCAACAA
>CAYSXG010000182.1:0-6442 GCA_964434895.1 uncultured Solibacteraceae bacterium
AGCCGCAGCTCCAGGTCACCTTGCGCATGCCGTCCCAGCTCTGCTTCATCTTGTCCGTGGCGCCGCCGCAGGCGGGGCATTTGGGATAGGGGCAGGCGAAGGTCACGGGCTGGAGGGGCCCGGAGCCCATGGGCCGGTGGCTGGCCCCCAGGGCCTCCTGGCGGTCCCCCCGCCCCCGGAGGATCAGGTAGAGGATCCCGCCCCCCAGCAGCAGCATCACGATGCAGCCCAGGGTCCCGCAGCCCCCGCCGCCGCCGGAGGATACGACCCGCCGGGGCGTGCGGGGTTGTTGAAGCATCAGGGCGAGGTGGGACATGGGTTCCTCTGGGTCTTCAAGGAGTTTAGGGTCTCCTCCCCTAGGAGAACGTTATTTTGTCGCCGCGGCTTAGGGCATCATCGCTGGAGCGCCGCTCCTGGGCCGCCTTCCGGACTTCATGGACCTTCCCTTCCTTCACATCCCCGGGCCCTGGGCCGTTCTCGGCCTCATGAGCGGCACCAGCGCCGACGGCGTGGACGCCGTGATGGTGGAGGTGGACCCCGCGGGCTTCCAAGGGGGGCGTCCCTTCCGGGCCCTCCTGGCCCACGTCCATCGCGCCTATCCCGAACCCCTCAAGGGGGCGGTCCTCGAGGCCGCCTCGGATCGGCTCCCCCCTTCGCGGCTGGCCATCCTCCAGCGGGAGATCGGGGACCACCACGCCGCCGGAGCCCTGGACCTGGTGGGCGCCTGCGGGCGGCGCCCCCTGCTGGCCAGCCTTCACGGACAGACGGTCCAGCACCATCCGGATCGGGGTGCCTCCCTTCAGTTGGCGGACCCCTACGTCCTGGCCGAGGCCCTGGGCTGCCCGGTGGTCTGGGACCTGCGGCGCCGGGACCTGGCCTTGGGGGGCCAGGGGGCCCCCCTCGTACCCCTGCCCGAGCTCTGGCTCCGGGGCATGGGAGATCCCTGGGCCGCCCTGAACCTGGGGGGCATCGCCAACGTCACCCTTTGGGACGGGGCCCGCGTCCAGGCCTGGGACGTGGGCCCGGGCATGAGCCTGCTGGACCTCGCCGCCCGCAGGTGGCTGGGCATCCCCTTCGATCCCGAGGGGGCCTACGCCCACGGACGCGTCGAGGCGGGGCTCCTCGCCCGCTGGATGGACCACCCCTACTTCGCCCAGCAGCCCCCCAAGAGCACGGGCCGGGAGGTCTTCGGCCACGCCTGGCTGGACCGGGAGGCCCCGGCTTTGGAGGCCCTCCCCCTCGGGGACCGGATGGCCACCCTGGCCGCCTTCAGCGCCGAGGCCATCGCCTCCGAACTGGGGCGCTGCGGCCGCCTGCCCTCCCGGGGGATCCTCAGCGGCGGCGGGGCCCACCACCGTCGGCTGCGCCAGGAGCTGGCCGCGCGCCGGCCCGAACTGGCCTTCGAGGACGACGCGACTTTCCCCCCCGGGAGCCGGGAGGCCATCGCCTGGGCCCTCCTGGGGGCCGCCAGCGCCCTGGGCCTCGCGGGCAATCTGCCCGAAGTCACCGGGGCCTCCCGCCCCGCCGCCCTGGGAAGCTGGGTGTGGCCCTGAGCCGAGCGGGGATCGGGGCCCTCCTCCTCGCCCTGGGCTGTGCCCGCCAACCTCCGGCCCATCGCGCGGTGATGGCCTGGGAAAGCTTCCCCACCAGCCGTGACGCCCGGACGGCCCAGGACCAGGCCAGCCAGCGCCTCTTCTCCCTCACCCACCAGGGCCTCCTCAAGCGGGACGCGCGCCTCCAATTCGTTCCGGACGCCTGCCGGGCCTGGCGCTGGGAGGCTCCCTTCACGGAACTGAGCTTCGACTTCCCCCGACCCGGCGCTCCCGGGGGGGCGGATTTCTGGTTCGGTCCGGGCCTTCCGGTCACCGCCGCCGACGCCCTCGATAGCCTGGAGGCCCTTCGGGACCCGGGCCTCCAAAGCGGCAAGGCCGGCGCCTTCAAGGAGGGCATCGCCGCCCTCTGGATCGAGGGCCGGGGGGACCTGGACGTGCTGCACCTGCGCCTGAAAAGCCCCAACCCCGGCTTCCCGGCCAACCTGGCGCGGGCGGCCTTCGCCATCACGCCCCGGGGCCGGCGCGGGCCCGGGGCCCCCGGCAGCGGGCCCTACCGCCTGGCCGAGGAGGTGCCCGAGCAGCGCATCCTGCTTGGGGCCATGCGGGACAAGCCGGAGTTCCGGGGCCGCCCGTCCCCCCGTGACCTGGAGTTGCGCGCGATGCCGGACGCCACCACCCGCCTGCTGGCCCTACGCCACGGCAGCGTCCAGGCCTCCCTCAACAACCTGCCCGCGGACCTGGCCCGTCCCTCCCCCCGCCTGACGATCCGCCACCTCCCCGGGGCCAACCTGGAATACGTGGCCTTCAATTGCGCCCATCCGATCCTGCGGGACCCCCGGGTCCGGCGGGCCCTGGCCCTGGCCACGGACCGGGGGGAGCTGGTGAAAGGGCTGCTGGGGGGCCTGGGCCGGGAGGCCTGGGGCTTCTATCCCCCGGAGCTGGCCTGGGGCGTGGACGCCCGGACGGAGGCGGGGGTCTCCCCGGACATGCCCCTCAACCGCCGCAGCGCCGAGGCCCTTCTGGACCAGGCGGGCCTCCCCCGGGGCTCCGGGGGGCTGCGCTTCCGCCTGGCCCTCACGTCCACGCCGGAGGTCTACGCCCGCATGAAGGCCCTGGCCCTCCAGGACCAGTGGCGGAAGGTGGGGGTGGAACTGGACGTCCTCACCCGGGAATTCGGCACCTTGATCTCGGAGGTGATGGCCTCCAAATTCGAGGTCGTCTCCCTTCGCTGGGTGGGCGTCACGGATCCCCAGATGCTCGTGGACACCTTTCATAGCGCCAAGGTTCCGCCCTCCGGATTCAATCGCGGAAAGTTCCGGGACCCCCTCACGGACCGGCTCCTGGAGCGCGCGGGATCGGCTCCGGACGCCGAGTCCCGCTGGACCCTGATGCGGGAGGCGCAGCGGCGCCTCGTCCACGAGGCCCCCTACGTCTTCCTCTACTGGCCGGACCAGGTGGCGGCCCTGGCGCCGGGCTTCGACGTGGACCTCAACGGGGCCGGCGACTTCACCATGATCTGGCGCGCCTCCACCGGGGCTCCCTGATGCGCTGGGAGCGGTGGCTGGACCACCTCACGCCCTGGATCTCCTTCGGGGCCCTCGCCTGGTCCGGCGTCTACGAGCCCGGGGAGGTGGCGGGCATGGCCGCGCCGCTGGTGGCCGCGGCCCTGACGGAGCTGGCCCGCCTGGACCTGGGCCGCTGGCGCCGGCTGCTGGAACTGGCCACCCTGGCCTTCATCCTGCTGGACGCCCTCCGGCGCCCGGGCCTGGTGCCGGTGGTGGTTCACACGCTCTTCCTCCTTTGCGGGGTGCGCCTCATGCTCCCCCGGGAGGGGAGCCACCGCCGGCAGGTGCTCCTCATGGCCTTCCTGCTCTTCCTCACCACCTCCATCACCACCACGGACCTCGGTTTCCTGGCCTGGGGGATGGCCTGGGTGATGGCCGCGGCTGCCCTCCTCATGCAGCTGGCCTGGGAGGGCAGCGCCCAGTACCGGCGGGGCCCCGGCCAGCCCCCGCCCTTCCGGCGCATCCTGCCCTGGAGCCTCGCGGCCCTGGCCCTGGGCGGCGCGGCCTTCTTCCTCATGCCCCGCATCACCCTGGGGATCCGCCCCATCTCCTGGCGCCTTCCGGGCCTGGCCGTCGGGCAGGCGGGCTTCAGCGACCGGCTGGAGCTCGGGGGGGGCGGCCCCATCCAGCACAACCCCGACGTGGTGCTGCGCGTGGTGCCCCCGCCGAACCTCTCCCCCTCCGACTTCGCCGCCGTCCCCACGCGCTTCGGCCTTCTGAGGGCCCTGCCCCTGGGCGTCTACAGCCACGGCCGATGGGAGTCCGCCGCGGGGGCCGAGGGCCGGGAGATCTGGCCCTTTCCCGTCGAGGCGCCCCGCCCCCGGGGCCCCGGGGAGCTGGAGCTGGAATTCTTCGTGTCCCCCACGCCTTCGGGCATCCTGCCCCTGCCCTACGGCCCCCTGCGGATCATCCATCCCACCGGCGTCCCGGTCCACCAGGCCGGCAACGGGTCCGTGCGCTGGAACCTGGCCAACGCAGCCAACCTGAGCCTGCGGGTCGCCCAGATCTCGGCGGCCCCCGCCCTGCCCCTCCCCGCCCCCTCCGAGGCGGCCCGCCCCTCCCTCACCTTCACCGGGGAGGACGAGGACCTGGCCCGGCGCTGGAGCGAGGCCCTGGCCCCCGGGGACCTGGCCCCCGAGGACCTGGCCGCCCGGCTCAGCGCGGAGCTGCGGGGGCGCTTCCGCTACACCCTGGACAATCCCAGCGGCAAGGCCCCCAACCCCATCGAGGACTTCCTGGAGCGCTCCCACGCCGGCCACTGCGAGTACTTCGCCAGCGCCGCGGCCCTCATGCTGCGGGCCCGCGGCGTCCCGGCCCGCATCGCCAACGGCTACCGCCTGGGCCCCTGGAGCCCCGAAGGGGGCTACTGGCTGGTGACCCAGGACCAGGCCCATTCCTGGGTGGAGTACTACGACCGGAAAAGGGCCGCCTGGAGGGTCCTCGACCCTACGCCCCCGGCCCCGCCCCAGGGCCCCTCCGGGGCGGTGATGGCCGCCCTGAGCCGCTGGACCGACGCCCTTCGCTTCCGCTGGGACCGCCACGTGGTGCGCTATTCCGGCGAAGACCAGCTGGCGGGTTTCGCGTGGCTGAACGAGCGGCTGGCCCGGCTCTCGAACCTGGGCCTGCCCTCCTTCTCCTTCCTGGACTCCCTGCAGGGGGCCCTGATGGCGGCGGCGGCGGCCTGGCTGCTCTTCCGGACCCGGGGCTGGTGGAGGCCCCGGCTCCGGCGCTGGGGCTCACCCCCGTCCTCCGGCCTCGCGGCCCTGCGCCCCCTCCTGAAGCGGGCGGAGGGGGCGGCCCCGCCCCGCCCCGGCGAAACCGCGAGGGCCTGGCTCCACCGCCTCGCGGAGGCCCGCCCCGAACGGCGGCAGGCGTTATGGGACCTGGCGGACGCCGTGGACGGGGTGATCTACGGGGGCGGGGCGGAGGCCCCCCTTCGGGAGCGGGTCCGGATCGAGGCCAAGCAGTGGAGCTGAACCGCCCTACTTCAGGATCCGGTAGAGGTTGCTGAAGTCGTCGGTCCAGAGCAGGCCTTCCCCCCCCAGGGACTCCACGTCGTCGCTGGACCGGAAGGGGGGGCGCCGGAAGAAGGCCCCGTCCCGGGAAAGCACGATCCACGTGGTGCCGAAAGTGCCGGCCTCGTCGTCCCCGTCCGTGTCCACCACCACCCCCTGGAGGCCGTGGGCCCGGGCCGCGGCCCGCACCACCGGCCCCAGGTCCAGATACTTGTTGGAAATGTGGACCGCCAAGGCCCCGTCGGGCCTGAGGTGGCGCAGGTAGACGGCGAAGGCCTCCCGGGTGAGGAGGTGCACCGGGATGGCGTCGCTGGAGAAGGCGTCCACCGCCAGCAGGTCGTAGCCCTGGGGGGCCTCGGCCTCCAAACTGAGCCGGGCGTCGCCCATGCGGACGTCCACCCTGCCCCTCGCGTCCTCCAGGTAGTGGAAGTGGCGCCGGGCGAAGGTCTCCACCAGGGGGTTGATGTCGTAGAAGTGGAGGGTGTCCCCGGGGCGGTTCCACACCGCCAGGCTCCCGGCCCCGAGGCCGATCACGCCGAGGGTCCGCGGCCCCTCGGGCAGGGACTGGAGGGCCAGGCCCACCCCGGATTCCGGCCCGTAGTAGGTGACGGCCCGGTTCCGTCGGGCCGGGTCCAGGAACTGGCCGCCGTGGGAGATCGTGCCGTGGGAGAGCACGCGCCAGCCCCCGTCGTCCTCCTTGTCCCAGACCCGCAGGGTCCCGTAGAAATTGCGCCCCCGCTCCACGGAGGCCCGGGCCTCGGCGACGTCGCTCTTCCAGGCGTGGGCCCCCAGTCCCCCGGCCAGCACCGCGAAGCCCAGCTGGGAGGCGCGTCGGGCCCAGGGAGCGAGGGTCCCGGGATCCCGGGCCAGGGCCAGGAGGGCCACCGCCGCGCAGGCCGCGAGGCCCAAGGGCAGCTCCAGGTTGCTGGTGAAGAGGCGGGGAGCGCCCAGGGCCACGAAGAGGCCCCCCAAGGCGCCGCCCAAGCTCAGGCGGAGGTAGAAGCCCGTGAGGTGGCGGGGGTGGGGCCTCACCCGCGCCAGCTCCCCGTGGGCCACCATGCAGGCCACGAAGAGGCCGAAGGCGAAGGCCGCCACCTGCCATCGCACGGCCGTATGCCGGTAATCCGGGGCCAGCAGCACCGCCATGCCCACCAGGCAGAGGGGCAGGAGCCCCATGAAGACGTCGCGCCGGTACCAGCGGCTGCTTTCGAAGCAGAGGATTAAGGTCAGGAGGTAGAGGGCCAGGGGCAGGACCCACCGGAAGGGGATGGGCGCCCCGTTGGTGCTGAGGTGGCTGGTGACGGCCCTG
>CAYSXG010000183.1:0-6436 GCA_964434895.1 uncultured Solibacteraceae bacterium
CCCACCGGTGATCCCCGGTACAACCACCGCACCCACGTCCAGCTTCAGGCCCGTTTCCGCCCTCAAGAGCAGCGACCCCTCCGGCACCGTCGCCGTGGGCGCTCCCTTCAGCATCAGCGGCGCCACGGTCACCCCCGGCGTCAACGACACCACCTGGAACATCGCCGCTGCCACCAGCAATAGCGACTACCCGGTGAGCTTCATGGTCACGCCCACCACCACCCGCGTGACCAGCATCGGCAACCTCACCCGCACCGGCGACACCGTCACCATCAACATCACCGCCAAGGGCGACGCCAAGCCGGTCTTCACCGCCGGTCTCAACGTGGGCCTCCAGCCCCTCGCCCCCAACGGGACCTTCTTCTACGATCCCGCCAAGAGCGACGCCGAGAACGATCCCATCCCGCCCGCCAACTGGACCCTGGTGGACACCAGCGCCGCCGGCGCCGGTGCCTTCGGTACCACCATCACCCAGGACGGCACCACGGGCCGCGTGACCGTCACGGCTGGCGCCAACGCCGGCAACACCACCCTCACCTTCACCCTGAAGATGAAGGACTCCTACGGCCAGGAATCCGCCGTCCAGACCGTCACCGTGCCCGTGAGCAACACCACCCCGGTGATCCAGCCCCCCGCCTCCCTCGGCAACCCCGTGGTGGCGCACATGTCCAGCCTGACCTTCACCCGTCAGGACCCGGACCGCAAGGTGGGCGACTTCACCCAGGGCGACACCGTGACCTGGTCCCTGGGCACCCTGCCCTCCGTGGTCAACGCCCCGGCCCTGGGCGCCACCACCGGCGTCTTCACCTGGACCCCGGACGCCACGGAAGTCAACACCGCCAAGACCTTCATCATCCAGGCCACGGACTCCAAGGGTGCCATCGGCATCTACAACCTGCAGATGAACGTGCAGCCGGATAACAAGCCCAACTTCCGCGTCCAGCAGATCACGGAGCAGGTGTCGAGCATCCAGTTCCACGACGAGTCCAACCTCCGTGCCCAGATCGATACCACCAACAAGGGCAAGCACTTCACCAGCCAGGTTCCCGTGGACGGCTGGACCGTGGACACCGGCGCCGCCGTCACCGAATCCACCGCCTTCTCCAACCTGATGCCCAACGCCACCAACCCCGACCTGCTGGGCAAGCAGTCCGCGGGCTGGCGCGCCGCCATCCTGGCCGACGATCCGGAAAAGGACGCCGTCCGTTACTTCATCAAGCCGAACTCCGTCTTCTTCAACGGCCAGCCCTTCACGATCAACGGCAACAGCAACAACATCCCCGGCGCCCTGTCGGCCCTCTACCCCGCTGAAACCGCCACGAACCTGCCCGCGGACACGCTCTCTTCCCCGGTGGGCGGCGGCGAGTACCCGGTCATCAGCATGAACACCGGCGAGATCACCTGGGTGCCCGTCCACGGCAGCGTGGGCGCCACCTCCGTGAACGACCCCGCCAACAAGTGGTCCTTCACGGTCCTGGCGGTCGAGTACCTGCCCAATGGCGCGGGTACCCCCCAGGCCGGTCAGATCTCCGAGTACAACGCGACGGAAATCCGCGTCCAGCGTGAGCAGGGCCTGAACTTCTCCGCCCTGTCCACCATCGAAGGCGGCGTCAATGAGACCGTGTCGAACGCCTTGGAGGCCCTCTCCAACGTGACCATCGGCGGCGGCACCGGCGCGGCGACCAAGAACTCCGGTCGTCCCAGCATCCAGATGCCGGAATCCAACCGTTACGTGGGCGGCGTCAGCGCCTTCCCCTACGACACGGCGAACGCCACCAAGACCTTCTGGCGCTGGCTCATGGCCACCCCCGGCGGTCTGGGCCTGACCTTCGATAACGGTGTCGTGCGCGCCAGCGCGACGGACGAAGAAGTCTTCGACTTCGACACCAACGCCACCACCGGTCACCAGGACGCCTACGAGCTCCGCATGGGCACCCCGACCTTCCCGGCCGTGGACCCCGGCACCAACCTGCCGGCCATGACCGCGCCGGACAGCACCCACGACAGCTTCTTCAACCCCTGGATCAGCAACGCCCTCAAGTTCTTCGAAGTGAACTGGGGCCCGTCGCGCACCCAGTACCTCATCGCGCGCTACACCAACAGCGCCTCTTACGCCTTCCCGGTCAACGTCCACGAGCAGTACGCTCAGCAGGGCTCGGCCAACCTCCCGATCACCCCGATGTTCGGTACGGTCCGCGGCGCCAACGCCCGCACCCGCATCCAGCACGACATGGTCGGTGCCAGCGCCGATCTCCGCGGCGCCTTCATCTCCAGCTCCAACGAAGGCGACAACGTGGTGAACGGCGGACACTTGGCCGCCCGCTACACCTTCACCTACCTGCCCATGCCCAGCAGCACCGGCGGTGGTGCGGAAACCGCGGTCGGCGCCAACCTCTTCAACCAGGTCGGCACCGCGCGTCCGCTCTCCACCCTCACCATCGCGCCGACCCGCACGCCCTCTTCCGGTACGGACGCCAACAGCGGCGCCCGCCACTTCCTGGGCACCAGCTGGATCACCCTCAATTCCACGGAAACCCAGCAGACGGGCTACCACACCGGTAACCCCCTGAACGACGAAATCGCCACCTTCAACCTCCCCTCCTACGCCCAGGCCGTCGTCGGTGGCGGTTTCGCCCAGCCCGACTGGCGCGTGTACAAGGGGGCGGACCTCACCCCGTCCAACGACCAGTTCACGGACGCGGGTTCCGGCGCCAGCAACGAAATCCGGGCCCAGGTCATTCCGTCCAACAGCCCCTACCTGATGTCCATCCGGCACAATGCCGTCGATCCCTACGCCGTGCCCTCCCTGACCTCCCTCTACTTCGGGAACTACCCGAACGAGGTCCAGGGCACCACGCTGAACATCGAGCCCAAGTGGTACGACAACACCAACGTCGCCAACTTCATGGCCGGCGGCTGGTACTACGGCATCCGCCACGGTGAAGTGGACCTCAGCCGCGACGTCCCCGGACGCTCGGTGGCCGCTTCCACCGCCACCGTCGCCGCCTCCACGGACGCCCTGCTGTGGACCTACACCTGGCCCACCGCCATCACCCAGTCCAACCTGGGCAAGTCCGCCACCGGCACGAACAAGTTCGAGCAGGCCGACATCATGCAGATGGTCGTCCCCGAAATGGGCGCCAACGGCCGCTTCTTCTTCACCGGTGACGCCGCCGCCCAGGGCACCAGCGGTTGGGGTACCTTCGGCATGTCCGTCGCCGCGGACTCCTACCTGAACCCCGGCCCCTACTCCGGTGGCAAGGTCATCAGCGCCGCCGGCGGCACCGCCGTGGCCACGGGCTTCACGGCCGCGGACCAGACCCCCTTCCACGTGGTGACGAACTCCATCTGGGTGCCCGCCACCCAGCCGGCCGCCCTCGGCACCCCCACCAATAACTTCTTCAACGTGCCCAACAGCACGGCCTTCTCTGCGGGCGTGGGCCAGACCCACCTGCCCTTCGACGGCATCAAGGGTTACGCCGACTCCGCCACCTTCGCGGCGGGTGCCGGCCTCGTGGCCGACCCCGGCGTCATCGCCACCGTCAATGGCACGGCCAACCCCGGCCGCATCAACCTGGGCGCCAGCGGCGAGCGCATCTTCTTCCTCTGGATGAAGAACGACAAGACCGTGGGCGGCTCCAAGCTAAACGCCTGGGCCAACTGGGAAGCCTCCATGATGCAGGCCGGCTCTCCCACCGTCACCGGTGGTAGCACCACCACGCCCTCCTTCAACATGAGCGGCGGCCAGGTGGACACGGATAGCCAGGTCTCCATGGCCAGCGGCAACCTGCCCGGCGTCAACCACGCCTCCAACTTCGGCATGGCCGTGGGCAACACCAGCGGCTTCGGTACCTGGACCCGCGACCAGTGGGTGCGCCTGGCCCCCGCCATGGGCCCCATCGTCAACACGGGCACCAGCATCGTTTCCACGGTGCGCCTCGTGAACCCGACCCTGGACGCCAACACCACCCGCCTGGGCGGTGTCATCGCCGGCGCCACGGCCAACAGCTTCTTCGGTGCGGCCTCCACCAACTCCGACGGCGGCATCCGTGATAGCGCGGTCATCTACGCGATCCGCGACCGCAGCGCCGCGGGCGTGCCCTTCGGCTCCGCCGGCATCGAGCCCAGCAGCCCCGTCCTGGCCCAGTACTGGAACATCCAGGAAGCCGGCGACGTCAGCCTCACCGGCGCCCTCACCAGCAACAGCACCAGCCTGGTGGACCTCGGTTCCGGCTCCTTCCCCAAGGTCTTCCAGGCCTTCTACAGCCCCTTCGTGGGCGCCAACTGGAAGCACGTCCTCGATCTGAAGATGAACTTCCTGGCCGGTGTGCTCTTCCCGCAGGCTGATGCCGCGGCGAACACCATCTGGAAGGTCCCCGTCTCCATCGAGCAGGCCTTCCCGATGGACATGGGCGTCGTCACCGACGTCACCTGCACCAACCCCGGCAACGCTGTGACCTTGGGCAACCCCATCGTCAGCCCCGTGCGCCTGGTTCGTATCAAGGACTACAACGCCAACGTCCGTACCGGCTCCGTCCGCACGGTCATCGACCTGGTCAACAGCTGGGCCGCTGGCATGGCGAGCCCCATCGCCGGCGTCGTGACCATCCCGGCCGGCACCAGCACCACGCTGAACTCCTTCTCCACCTACACCGTGGAATGGCAGGCCAGCGTCAACAACCAGGTGATCCCGAGCGGCTACATCCTCGAGCTCTTCCAGGTCACCGGTGCCGCCAACGTCACCAACCAGCCCAAGATGCTCGGCTCCTACCGCATGGGCCACATCGGTACCCGCGACGCCATCCAGCAGATCCACCTGCCGGCCCTGCGCAGCATGTCCGGTGCCGACAACGCGGCCTACTTCTTCAAGATCCGCACGGTCTGGGCGAAGGATGCCAACGGTGTGGCTGTGGACTTCGAGAAGGCCCCGTACCACCAGGGCATTCCCTACGCCCACGCCGACTTCGTGACCTCGGTGTTCGTCTCCGAGTAATCGAGTCCTAATGTCCAAGAAGGGCCCCGGGAAACCGGGGCCCTTTGCTTTGCTCCTAAAGCTTGTGAAACCACGGATGCAGGGGATGGGGGCCGCGATTGCGACACCCATGGCAGTTGAAGCCGTCGCGGGGATGGGGGCAAAGGCGGCTCCTCTTGCACCACTTGCGGCTCCGGCGGCGCAGAAGGCGACTGAGTTGGTGCAGCAAGGGCCTGCAGTGCAGCAAGAAGCACAGGCTGCGAAATCGGCCTACGACATTGCTATGAATGGTGGAAAGTATGCGGGCCAATTGCGTCAATTTTTATCCCAAGGAGTCGAAAGCCTCCAGAAATCTGTCGGCTCCTTTTCGAAACTTATCGAGCAACATCAAAGCTGGATAAAAGATCCATCTTCCAAGGTGGCCAACTGGTCTGAACTATCGCCTCAGCATCAGCAGAATCTCTTGCACCACTGGGGGCAGGATGTTCAACGCGCTCAAGCCTATAAGGAAATGGCCGAGAGAGTTGTTCAGGAAAAGATAAACAACTGAGGTATTTATGGATGAAAAATACTATAATTATCTTCGGGACTTGGGAAGAGAGATCTCTGACTTGGCATGGCAGGCGAAAGCCAAGAGAGAGGCTTCTCTTAACGAGCAGGATCGGAACTACAACGACGGCTATCTGATGGCGTTTCATCGAATCGTTTCGTTGATGCAACAACAGACCATTGGCTTTTCAATCACTCTGGAAGAAATCAACCTCGACAGGATCGACCCTGATTCAGACCTTATTTAAGCCCGCATTCTGCATTTGAGCCCAGGTCACTCAAACAGTAGGGGTGGATGGCAGGGTACGGATGCGGCTGGGTGAGGTATGGCTCTGCAGTTGGTCTCATGAGGTAGAAACCGCGTCAGTGCTTGGTGAAACTGGTGCCACCAAGCGGGTGTGGTGGAGAGGCGGAGGATGGTTTTCCGGCCCCTGGCGCCCAGGGTGGCGGCAGGTGAGGAGGGTGTTCCGCAGGGTCTCGAGGGTGTATCGGGGGCCCTCTCGCCAGGGTCGGTCGGTCCTCCGGAGCCCCAGCCCGTCCTGAAAGAGCTGGACGAGGTTGTGGGTGAGGCAGAGGGTCCGGAGAAGGGCCTCCGTGGCGTCGAAGTCGTCGAGGCAGAAGCCCGTAAGGCCGCAGCCCTCCTTCAGTTCCTTGATGCGGTTCTCGAATTCGCCGCGGGGCAGGTAGTTCCGATAGACGCTGGCGGCATCCATGTCGAGGGCTGTGAAGCTGGTGACGATGGCCTGGTAGCGGTGCGCCTCGTACGTAAAGAGCCGCTTGCCCTGGGGCTTTTCACGCTCTGGAACGCGGTGGCGAATGAGGATGAGGCGGCGTTCGGTGGTCCAGGGCAGGAGTTTGACCCGGGCTTCGGGCACCTCGATGCCCGGGGCGATGGGCGTCCAGGCGCCCACCTGT
>CAYSXG010000184.1:0-6384 GCA_964434895.1 uncultured Solibacteraceae bacterium
GGGGAAAGGCCCCCCAACCCCCCCCCGGCCCGTTCGGGCGGCAACGGCCAGCGGGTGGCCATGGCCCGGGCCCTGGCCAACGGCCCGGCCCTCCTCCTGGCGGACGAGCCCACCGGGGCCCTGGATTCCAAGACCGGCGTCGAGGTGCTGGCCCTCTTCCGGGAGCTCAACGACCAGGGCAACACCCTGGTCCTCGTCACCCACGACCCCGCCGTGGCGGCCCTCGCCCAGCGCCGGGTGGAGGTGAGGGACGGCCTCGTGGTCCGGCGCGAGGAAGGGGCGGCCTGATGGCCCGCGGCGCCTTCCTCCTGCGGCTTCAGGGTTCCTGGGTGGAGATCCGGGAGAACCTGGGCCGGAGCAGCCTCCAGGCCCTGGGCGTCATGCTGGGCGTGGCCTCGGTGCTGGGCGGCTTTTCCATCACCGACAGCTTCCGCAAGCGCAGCGACCAGCTCTACGTCCAGATGGGCGGGCTGGACAAGCTCAACGTCCAGCCCAACGCGGTCCAGGCCGAGGGCAGCCCCACGGCCCTCCAGACCGCCAACCTGGGCCTCCGCCAACAGGACCTGGAGGACGGGGGCGGGATCGGGAGCGCCGAAGTCCACGGCATGAGCGTGCAGAAGAACGCCCGGGTGCGGGTGCGCAGCGCCGAGGCCGACGCGGACCGCCTCGTCAGCGGCATCAACGGCGACTTCCTCGCCCTCGAAGGCTACGCCCTGGAGGAGGGGCGCCTCTTCACCCCCCAGGACATCGATTCCGCTGCGGAGGTGGCCGTCCTCGGCAGCGAGGCCTACCGCACCTTCTTCCCCGCCGGCGGGGGCCTCGGGTCCAAGCTCCGCATCGGCGACGTCCCGGTGACCGTGGTGGGCGTGCTCCAGGAGCGGGTCTTCCACTTCCGCAAGGTCAAGGGCCAGGGGAACATGTTCCGGCGCAAGAACCGCCTCATCGCCGTGCCCTCCACCCTGGTGCAGCGCCGCATGCAGGGGGACGCCTACCGGCGCCTGGACCGCCTCACCTTCAGGATCCCGCAGGTGGATTCCATCGAGCTCTTTGCGCGGGAGATGACCTCGGTGCTCAAGGCCAACCACCGCCTCCAGGAGGACTTCCGCCTGGACGACGTGGCCGCCCGGGTCCGCAAGCACCAGAACAACGTCAACGCCTACAACCTGATCTTCGTGCTTTCGGGGGTGCTGGCCCTCCTCGGCGGCGGCATCGTGAACGTCAACATCCAGCTGGCCTCCCTCAAGGAGAGGGTCCGGGAGGTGGGCGTGAAGATGGCCATCGGCGCCGCGGGGCGCGAGATCTTCAAGGAGTTCATGACCGAGGCCCTCCTCCTCACCCTCCTGGGCGGCGCCGTGGGCCTCGGCCTGGGCGTGGCCTTCGCCGCGGGCATCACCGCCCTCATCGGCGTCCCCCTGGGCATGAGCTTCTCCAGCTTCGCCTGGGCCTACGCCATGGCCCTGGTCTTCGGCTTCCTCTTCGCCCTCTACCCCGCCTGGAAGGCCAGCAGGCTGTCTCCCATGGAGGCCCTGCGTTATGAGTAGGCGTCCGTTCTACCCCGAGCCTGATTCGCTCCGTCGGACGCGCAGGACATCAAGTCCTGCGCTCCCACTCGCCCTTCGGGCTCGCGGCGCCGGAGCCTCCCCTGTGGGGCCCCGCTCCGCGGCCGATGAAGGCCCCACCCTATGAGCAGGCTCCCATTCTCTCCCGAGCATGATTCGCTCCCTGTGGGGCCCCGCTCCGCGAAGCCCCCCGGACTTCGCTCCACGACCCACATGGTCGCGACCGATGGAGGCTCTCCGCTATGAATGACGCGACCGCCCTCCTGGACCTGCCCGCCCCCCTCCCGGCGAAGGGCCGCTCCTTCCGCGCCTGGATCAACCTGCTGCTCGAGGTGGTCCGCAACGGCTTCACGGAACTGTGGGCCCACAAGATGCGCAGCCTGCTCACCCTGACCTTGCTGATGCTGGGGGTCTTCGCCCTGGTGGTGATGACCAGCGTCATGGACGGGGTGGTGGACAAGATCTCCACGGGCTTCGCGGGACTCAGCTTCGACGGCACCGTGATGCTCACCGCCAAGGCTCCGGAGACCTCGGAGGAGGCCAAACGCTTCGCCATGAGCCCCGGCCTGCGCTACGAGGACCTCTCCCGCCTCACGGCGCCCCACCCCTCCATCCTCGCCTTCCTGCCCCGCAGCTACCGGCAGGGCAGCGTCCGGATCCTCGGCGGCACTGAGCGCAGCTTCCTCATCGGCGTGACCCCCGAGTACTTCTCCTGGATGAACCGTCCGGCGGGCTCCGGCCGCGCCCTCACCGAGGACGACGCCCGCCGCCGGTCCGCGGTGGCGGTGGTGGGAGCCAGCCTGGCCTCCAAGCTCTTCGGCGGGGTGGACCCCGTGGGCCGCACCGTCCAGGTGGAAGGCCAGAACCTCACGGTGGTGGGCGTCCTGGCCCCCCTCCAGGTCATGAGCGACGATACCTGGATCGACGGGAACGGCATCCTCATGCCCCTGGAGACCTACATGGACCGCATGGACACCAGCCACCGGCTGGACCAGCTCTCCGTCAAGCTGCGGGACAAGAAGCAGGTGGACGAGGCCGGCGCGGTGCTGCTGGCCCGGGCCAAGCAGGCCCACCACGGCATCGAGGACGTGGAGGTGGCCGACCTCTCCGCGGAGCTGGTCAAAGCCTTCCAGCAGTTCGAGGACCAGATCTGGGGCTGGAAGATCGTCATGAAGGCCCTGGCCGCCACCGTGCTGCTGGTGGGAGGCGTGGGGGTGCTTTCGGTGATGCTCATCAGCTTCAGCGACCGCCGCTTCGAGATCGGCCTGCGCAAAGCCATGGGCGCCACGGACCAGGAGATCCTCGTCCAGTTCCTGCTGGAGGCCCTGGTGCTGGCCGCCCTGGGCGCCGCCCTCGGCTCCCTGGCCGGCCTGCTCCTCTGCAAGGCCCTCTCCTCCAGCTTCCCCTACGGCCTGGTGGTGAACGGACTGGGCCTCTTCACGGCCTGGGCCACGGCCCTGGGCCTCTCCCTCGTCTTCGGCCTCTACCCGGCCCTCAAGGCCTCGCGGCTCTCCCCCATGGAGGCCATGCGCTAAGCCGGTCCGAAACGGGAGTACTTAGAAAATAGGGTCGGGAAGGGGAGCACCCGGAAAATGCGGTCCGGAAATCAAGGTCCCTCCCGACCGCAGCCGATGTCCGGGGGATGCAGCCCCTCCCCCCCCGCCTCCATTTCTGTGGAAGGCCCGCTCGGGCCTGGGCGAGCCTGGCCATAGCCTTCCTTCCCGCCCTGGCCCAGGCCCCACCCCTGGCGGACCTCAGCCTGGAGGAGCTGGGGGGCATCGATATCACCTCCGTGGCCCGGCGCCCCCAGCGGCTCTCCGAGGCCCCGGCGGCGGTCTTCGTCATCACCGGGGAAGATATCCGCCGCTCCGGCGCCACCACCCTGCCCGAGGCCTTGCGCCTGGCCCCCAACCTGCAGGTGGCGCGCCTGGACGCCAGCCAGTACGCCATCGGGACCCGGGGCCTCAACACCTCCACCGAAAACAAGTTCCTGGTGCTCATCGACGGGCGCAGCGTCTACGACCCCATCAATTCGGGGGTCTACTGGGACGTCCAGGACACCCTGCTGGAGGACGTGGAGCGCATCGAGATCATCAGCGGCCCCGGCGGCACCCTCTGGGGCTCCAACGCCGTCAACGGCGTCATCAACGTCATCACCAAGGACGCCCGTGACAGCCAGGGGACCCTCGGCAGCCTGGGCCTGGGCACCGAGGAGCGCGCCCAGGGCGAGGCCCGCTTCGGCGGGGCCCAGGGCGGCGGGGCCTACCGGGTCTACGCCAAGTACCTCGAGCGGGATGCGGCCCTGGCCAACGCCACCCACACCTCCGCCTTCGATAGCTGGCACCGGATCCAGGGCGGCTTCCGCATCGACTGGGACGCGACCGGAGATCACTGGACCCTGCAGGGCGACGGCTACAAGGGCCTGGTGGACCAGCCCGGCGCCACCCCGGACAAGACCTTCCAGGGGGCCAACGTCCTAGGCCGCTGGCGCCGCAGCCTCTCCGGAGGAGGCAGCCTGCAGACCCAGCTCTACTTCGACCAGACCCGGCGCAAGCAGCTCAGCCCCCTGGCCCGGGGCCTGGACCTGGCCCGGGACACCTGGGACCTGGAGCTGCAGCACAACGTCCACCTGGGAGATCGCCACGAGGTGGTGTGGGGGGGCGGCTACCGTTCCGCCCAGGAGCGCATCCGCGGCAACACCGCCGCCGTGGCCTTCCTCCCAGCGGACAAGGAGCTGCGCCTGGCCAACCTCTTCGCCCAGGACAGCATTGCCCTGGCGGGGGAGGACCTGGTCCTGACCCTGGGCACCAAGGTGGAGCACAACGTCTACACGGGCCGGGAATGGCAGCCCAGCGCCCGGGTGGCCTGGAAGCGCCGCAAAAACCAGCTCCTATGGGCGGCCCTATCCAGGGCCGTCCGCACCCCCTCCCGGGTGGACCGGGACTTCTACGTCCAGACCCCGGGCCTGGTGCTGCGGGGCGGGCCGAATTTCCGCTCCGAGGCCTTGGTGGCCTACGAGGCGGGCTACCGGGCCCAGGCGGGGCCCCGGGTCTCCTTCTCCGCCTCCGCCTACTACAACGACTACCAGGACATCCGCACCCTGGAGCAGGGCAGCGCCCGAGTCATCGCCAACCAGATGGACGGCCACGTCTACGGGGCCGAGCTCTGGGGGGAGGTGGTGGTGACCGAGGGCTGGCACCTGCGGCCCGGCTACGCCTTGCTTCGGGAGAACCTGCGCCTGCGGCCTGGCAGCACCGCCTTCCGGGGCATCTCCTCCGCCGGCAACGACGCCCGCCACCGCCTTCTGCTGGGTTCGGTCCTCAGCCTCGGGCCCCGGGTGGAGTTCGACGGCATCCTGCGCCACCTGAGCGCCCTGCCGGACCCGGCGGTGCCCGCCTACACCACCCTGGACGCCCGCCTGGGCTGGAAGCCCCGCCGGGGCCTGGAGTTCTCCCTGGTGGGCCAGAACCTCTTCAGCCGCCGCCACCTGGAGTTCAGCGCCTCCGGGCCCCCTTCGGAGATCCTGCGGGGCGGCCTGCTCAAGGTGGCGTGGACCTTCTGACTCATCGTTGCGCCCCATAAAATGTTCCACCGCGCAGGGACGGAGGAAAGCCCGCCGCGAAGCGCGCGAGACGGGCTCCGTTCCAACCCTGCCCCAGCCCCTCCGCGGGCCGGCGCCCCATCTGCGGAATCTGCGGCTTCAGCTTTTCGGGCCGTTGATCGCGACTTGGCCGGAAGCGGGGGCCGGCCGTCTACACTGGGCCTTTGTCCCGGAGCCCCATGCCCCGCCTGCCGCTGACCGCCCTGCTGCCCGCCCTCCTCGCGGCCCCCCCCCCCCCCCCCGGCCCCCCCCCGACCCCCGCCCCACTCCCCCCCCAACTCCCCCCCCCCCCCCCCCCCCCCCCGTTACCCCGCCCGGCCCCCCCGCCCTCGCCGAGCCCCGCCCAGATCCCCGCCCAAGTCCCCGCCCAAGTCCCCGCCTCGACCCCCCCGCCCAAGTTCCCCGCCGGGACCCCCGGCGTTCTCATGAAGGCCATCGAGGAGCAGGGCCATCAGCTGGCCAACCTGCAGGAGCTCTGCGACACCATCGGCCCCCGCATGACCGGCAGCGAGCGCCTGCGCCGTGCCCAGGCCTGGGCCGCCGCCAAGCTGCGGGACTACGGGATCCAGGACGTCCACGAGGAGGCCTACGCCTTCGGCCTGGCCTGGACCCGCGGCGAGGAGCGGGCCCGCATCCTCACCCACAACCAGATCCCCCTCCAGGTGGCCCACCAGGCCTTCACCCCGGGCTTCGAGCGCCCCGTGCAGGGCGAGGTCCTGGAGATCGCCGACTTCCGCCTGGAGGCCATGCAGGCCCTCAAGGGGCAGCTGAAGGGCAAGTTCCTGCTGCGCTCGGCGCCCCCGCGACCGGCCGCGGACGCCCCCCGTCCCGCTGCGAACGCTTCGCATGCTGCCGGCGACGCGCCTCGCCCCGCCCGCCGCGGACCGGATCCCAAGGAGCAGGACGCCCTCAACGCCTTCCTCAAGGAGGAGGGGGTGCTGGCGGTGCTCGCCATGAGCAACAAGCCCTACGGCCTGCTGATCACCGGGGGCGGCGCGGGCAGGGACCCCAAGCGCCCGGTGCTGCCGGGGGCCACCCTCACCCAGGAGGGCTTCCACCAGCTCCAGCGGCTGCTGGCCCGCAAGGAACCCGTGCGCCTGGAGCTGATGCTGGGGGGCCGCCTCTCCAAGGCCCCCGTGGAAGCCCACAACGTGGTGGCGGAGCTGAGGGGCCCCGAAAAGCCCGACGAGGTGAGGTCATTGAAATAAAGACCTTGGTCTCGCA
>CAYSXG010000185.1:0-6339 GCA_964434895.1 uncultured Solibacteraceae bacterium
CAGCATGATGAACAAGGCCCCCTGTGGCTCCCGCATGACGTCGATGCGGCCCACCCCGGGGATGGGCTGGGGGGTCATCCGCAGATCCCCCCCGGCCTCCGGGACGACCTCAACGGCCTTGAGGCAATCCTCCACCGCGAAGTAGGGGGTCCAACGGGAGCGGGTCCCCTTGCTCGGGTAGAGTCCGCCCACGGCCGTCCCGTCGAGGAAGAATTCGGAATAGGGGATCCCCAGATCGCTTCGGGATTCGGCGCGCCACCCGAAGAGGGCCGTATAGAAGGCCAGGGCCTGCTCGAGGTTCGAGGCGGCCAGTTCCGTCCAGGCCAGGGATCCCTCCCGTCCGAACAGGCCCGCGCCGAAGTGGCCGGCGGGCTGCCACAGGGCGATGGGGGCCCCGAGGGGGTCCTGGACGAAGGCCATGCGGCCGATCTGAGGGACGTCGAAGGGGGGAGCCAGGGTGGCGGCCCCCAGTTCCAGGGCCTTCGCGTGGGAGGCGTCGGCGCTGGCCACCCGGACGTAGGCGTTCCATCGGGGGGCCGCGGTCTGCTGCGGGCCCATCGGGTAGGCGCCGGCCACGTCCAGCCCCTCCACCCGGGCGAGGGCGTAGTTCCCTCCGGCCGTGGCCACGTCCTCGAAGGACCAGCCGAGGACGAGGCCGTAGAAGGCCTTCGCCGCGGGCAGGTCCCGGGTGGCCAGCTCCGGCCAGCAGAAATGTCCGATGGGGGCGTGGACGGGAGAGACCATGGCGTCTCCAGGAGGAAGTCTACTCCAGCTTCGTGGGCGCGGCGGGCAGTCCTTCGTGCCCCTCCTCGTCCACGGTGGCCAGGGCGAAGACGTGGGAGTCCGGCACCACGCCGGGAAGGGTCCACCGATCGGTGGGGGGCAGGCGCTGCACCCGCTGCCAGGCCACCCCGTCCGCCCGGCGCCGGAAGAGGAGGAGTCCCTTCACCCGCGGATCCCGAGGGAGGGTCCAGCGCAGCCTCGTGTCGGGGCTCACGGCGCCCCCCAGGCGGAGCCCCTCCACCGGCGCGGGGGCGGCGGAGAGGGTCGCCACCGCCGCGCAGAGGGCCGCGCAGAGCTTGGCGGCGTAGGCGGCGTCGAAGTGGGCGAGGTCGTCGCCGAAGGCCCGGTCCCCCTCGACCCGCACGTCCTGGTGCTGCCGGTCGTAGTGCTCGTGGGCCTCCCGCAGGCAGGCGGCGGGGAAGCCCTCCTCCGAAAAGCTCATGTGGTCGGAACCCCGGGAGATGCGGTCCCGGCGCAGCATGACGAGGAGCTCCAGGTTCTCCACGTAGCGCTCTCCCAATCGCTTGAGGTAGCGGGCCCATTCGCGCCCGGGGCCGTCGTTCTCGTTGCCCAGGGCCAGGCGCAGCTTGCGCTGCTCCGGCCCCTCGGCGGCGGGGACCCCCTCGCTCCAGATCCTCGCGGTGACGTTGTCCTTCACGCCGTCCTGGCCCTCGCTGTTGCCCGCGATGTCCACGCTGAGCATGGCGGAGACCCGCACCCCTTCCGTCCGCAGGCGGCGGGCCAGGTGGGCGCTGCCCACGAGGCCCTGCTCCTCGCCGGCCACGGCCACGAAGTAGACCGTCACCGCAGGCCGTTCCGCGGCCATCAACCGGGCCAATTCCAGCATCATGGCGACCCCGCTGCCGTCATCCACGGCCCCGGGGGCGTCGGTCTCCGCGTTCAGCACGTCGCTGGCCCGGCTGTCGTAGTGGCCCGTCAGGACGAGGGCCTCCGAGGCGCGCGCGGGATCCGTGCCCGGAAGGACCACCCCGAGGTTCAGGACCTCCACCGGCCGGGGAAGGCGGGGCCCCCGCTCGGCCTCGAAGCGGTCCTCGAAGGGCCGCAGGCGGGAGCCGGGGAGCCGGGCGAGGGCCGCGAACTCCTCCCCCAGCCAGCGCCGCGCGGCTCCGATGCCCCGGGTCGGGGAGGCCGGGTCCGAGAGGGTGTGGCGGGTGCCGAAGGAGACCAGGCGAGCCACGGTGGACCGGAGCCTCGCCGCCTCCACGGAAGCCACGAGGCGCTCCACCCGGGGGATCCGAAGCTCCTGACCGGACAAGGAAAGGGCCAGCAGGGTTGCGATCCATGGGCGCACGGGAGCTCCGGGAAGCCCGTCCATCCTAGCTCCGGACCGGCTCCTCGCGCTGGTAAACTGGATTTTTGTCCCCAGGAGCCCTCATGTTCGACCTCAGCGGCAGGATCGCCCTCGTCACCGGAGCCAGCCAGGGCATCGGCGAAGCCATCGCCCGCCAGCTGGCCCGCCAGGGGGCCCTGGTGATCTGCGCGGCGCGCACGGAGGCCAAGCTCCAGGCGGTGGCGGAGGCCATCCGCGCCGAGGGGGGCCAGGCGGACGTCGTGGTCATGGACCTCTCCAGCACCGAAAGCGTGAAGGCCGCCGTGGCCGAGACCCTGAGCCGCCATGGGGCCCTCCACGTCCTGGTGAACAACGCCGGCATCACCCGGGACAAGCTGATCATCCAGATGAAGGAGGAGGATTGGGACGCGGTGATCGACACCAACCTCAAGGGGGCCTATACGGCCATCCAGGCGGCCACCAAGCCGATGATGAAGCAGCGCTGGGGGCGGATCGTCAACATCGCCTCCGTGGTGGGTCAGATGGGCAACGCCGGCCAGGCCAACTACGTGGCGGCCAAGGCGGGGCTCATCGGCCTCACCAAGTCCGTGGCTCGGGAGCTGGCCAGCCGCAACGTCACCGCCAACGCCGTGACGCCCGGGTACATCGAGACGGAGATGACCGCCGGCCTTCCGGAGGACGTGAAGGCCGGATTCACCCAGCAGATTCCCCTGGGCCGCATGGGCCGTCCCGCGGACATCGCCGCCGCCGTGGGCTTCCTGGTCTCGGAGGAGGCGGGCTACATGACGGGCCAGATCCTGTCCGTGAACGGCGGGATGTTGATGCCCTGAGGCCCTCCTACGAAGCCCCCGTCCGGGGGCTCGATCGACCGGAACCCCCTCGTCGTTGATTGGACGCGATGACCGATTCCCCCTTCCGACGCCTGTGGGCGCGCATGAGGCCCAAGTGGGCCTGGGTCTCCCTGGCCCTGGGGCTGCCCTGGCTCCTCCTGTCCGGGGCCCGGTCCGACGGGGCGGGCTGCGGCCGGGCCCTTTCAGGCCTGGCCTTCTGGGTGGGCTTCCTGGTCCTGCTCTTCTACGGGTTCCGCTGGCTCTGGCAGAAGCTCCTGTTCCGCGTCTCCCGCCGGCTGTGGATGATCCTGCTGCTCCTGTCCTTCCTGCCCGCCTTCCTGCTGACGGGGCTCTTCCTCAGCGTGGGCTGGCTGGCCCTCGGCGGCCAGGTGGGACGCACCCTTCAGGCCAGCGTCAAGTCCGCCAGCGATTCCCTTCGTCAGGCGGCGGGGGACCCCAAGGACGAGGACGCGGTGCGCTCCTTGCGCTGGTTGGGAAACATCACCGTGGTCCACGTCCGGAGCCTGCCCCCGGGGGTCGGTCCGGGCTTCGTGGGCCTGGTCTGGAACGAGAATTCGCCCATCAACGGCAAGGGGGTCTTCCTGCGGGCCGTGAGCCGGGACGGCGAAGACTTCCGCCTGCTGAACGTCTCCATGGGCACCCTGGCGGATCGGGGGAGGGATCTGTGGGGGGGACGGATCCACTACCGGCTGGACCGCACGACCCTGCAGCCCATCCGGGGCCGCGTGGGGGCCAAGGAGGACATCAACCTGGAGGCCTTCGAGCCCACGCCCATCGCCAAGGGGGTACCCGCCCTGTCGGAGTGGTTTCAGGGGGAGGCCCTCCGGGGTTCCGCCCTCCTGCACCCCTTCCGCCTGCCCTCGGTGGGCCTGAGCATCCGGGACTGGCGCAGCGGCCGGCAGGATCTGCTCCTCACCGCCACGCCGGAAACGAGCCTCGGCGAGCTGTGGCGGGGCTACGACTTCCACGGGGCCTACGGGAACCGCTCCTTCGAGACGCTCCTGGCGCAGCTGGTGATCGTCCTGACCCTCCTGTGCGGGCTCTGCCTGCAGGGGGTGGCCATGATCACGGGGCTGGTGCTGGCGCGGCAGCTGGGGAAGTCCGTGGACGATCTCTTCGTGGGGGTCCACCGGCTGGCCACCGGGGATTTCGGCACCCGCATCCGCCCCCGCACCAAGGACCAGGTGGGCCGCCTGGCCCAGGCCTTCAACAGCATGGCCATGACCATGGAGCAGAGCCTCTCCGAGCGCCAGAAGCGCCAGGCCCTGGAGGAGGAGCTGCGCGTGGCCCGGGAGGTGCAGATGCACCTGCTGCCGGACATCCCGGTCCTGCCCCAGGGCTCGGCGGTCCACGCCACGTTGCTGCCCGCCAAGGACGTGGCCGGGGACTACTACGACCTCTTCCGCCTGGAGGACGGTCGCCTGGCCTTCCTCGTGGCGGACGTCAGCGGCAAGGGCACCAGCGCGGCCTTCTACGCGGCGGAGACCAAGGGCGTGGTGGCGGCCCTGGATAAGATCCGGCGGGGTCCCCGGGAGGTGGTCCAGCGCCTGAACGAGATCTGGTTGGACGGCCATGGGCGCAAGCCCTCCATGACCGTGGTCCACAGGGTCGTCGACCCGGATCGCCGCCCCTTCGCCTGCGTCCCGCGCTGTCACCCCGCCCCTTCGCCGCGTGTGGTCGACGGGACCGTGTCGCGCCTCAACCCCCGGGGCCTGGGCATCGGCATGGTCCGGGACCGCTTCCCGGACTACCTGGAGCTCTGCGAGGGAAGGCTGGAGCCCGGCGACTGCCTGCTGCTCTACACCGACGGCCTCAGCGAGGCCGCCGGTCCCGATGGGTCCCTGTTCGGCGAGGAGCGGATCCGCGAAGTCCTTGAGGGGGGCGGCGTGGAGGTCCAGGCGCGCCTCCTTTCCGCTGCTTCCGGCCATACGGGCGGAGGGGCCATGGAGGACGACCTCACCCTCCTCCTCCTGCAGCGGTCCTGAAGGACCTCCTCTCGCTTGACATCCCTACGAATCGGTTCGAGGATGGGCCCGATCCTACATGTCCTTTTCTACTCCTTCCCAGATGCGGGGGTGACCATGAGCGCAGGGCGAATTTTCGCTGAATCCCCTTCCAGGCCCGGCTCCTGGTGCCTCCCCGCCTGGGGTCGGTCCATCCTGGCCTGCCTGCTGGTCCTGTTCGTGGGTGCCTGCGGAAGCGGGGGGGGGAGCACCAGCACCACCTACACCATCCAGGCCAGCGCCGGGGCCAACGGCACCCTCAACCCCTCCGGCTCGGCGCAGGTGAACCGGGGCGCGGATAAGACCTTCGAGATCCGGCCCAATCCTGGCTACGCGGTGGACTCGGTCCTGGTGGACGGGGCGAATCAGGGGGCCATCACCACCTTCACCTTCACCAACGTGCAGCTCAACCACACGATCTCGGCCACCTTCAAGGTCATCACCTACACCCTCCAGGCCAGCGCCGGCTCCAACGGTTCCGTCTCCCCCTCGGGCAGCCTCACGGTCAACGCCGGGTCCAGCCAGACCTTCACCTTCACCCCCGCCACGGGCTACCAGGTGGACAAGGTGATGGTGGACGGCGCCCTCCAGGCCTCGGCGTCCTCCTACACCTTCACGGACATCCAGGCCAACCACACCCTCTCGGTCACCTTCAAGCCCCTCACCTTCACCATCTCCGCCAGCGCCGGGGCCAACGGATCCATCTCCCCCGCCGGGGACACGGTGCTGAATTTCGGCGCCAGCCAGGCCTTCACGGTGACCCCCAACGTGGGCTACATCGTGGACACCATCACGGTGGACGGGGTCGCCGTCGGGTCCGGGACGGGCTACACCTTCTCCAACGTTTCGGCCAACCACACCATCTCGGTCACCTTCAAGATCCTGACCTTCACCATCCAGGCCAGTGCGGGCTCCCACGGGACCATCTCCCCCACCGGCACGGTGACCCTCAACTACGGGAGCGACCAGACCTACACCGCGGTTCCCGACGCGGGCTACGTGGTGGACACGATCACCGTGGACGGAACGGCCCAGACGCCCGCCAGCTCCTACGCGTTCCACAGCGTGAGGGCCAACCACGTCATCGCCATGACCTTCAAGCCGGGCCTCACCTTGTTCCTCACGGCGGGGTCCTCCTCCCAAGTGACCCTGAATACCGGCAACGGCAGCAGCCTCACCTTCACCTTCCCCGCGGGCTGCGTCAGCCAGGATTCCACGGTCTACCTCGCGGCCCTCAACGGTCCGCCGATCCCCCTGCCGAACCCGGCCCCGGTGGTGAATCCCGGCAACGCCTGGCCCCTGGGCTTCACGCTGGTGCCCTCCCCCTCCCGGATCCCCTTCAATGCCGCCCCCCAGACCACGGCCCGGGCGCCCCGCCGCCTCCCCCCGC
>CAYSXG010000186.1:0-6332 GCA_964434895.1 uncultured Solibacteraceae bacterium
GGCCCCTGCCCTAAAAGGTGCATCCCACGCCGAATGTCCACAGGCGCTGGTATCCCTGACCGGATCCCTGGGCCCCGAGGTAGGTGGCCAGGTTCGAAACGCTGGAGACCTTCACGGGATGATCCTTGCTCCCGGGTTCCTGGTAGCTGGCCGCCAGGTAGGGGTTCAGGCCCGGGAAGGGCAGGCGCCACCGGGCCCCCACCCGCAGCCAGGTGCGGCTGAGATCGTGGGTCTCGGCGGCGCCCCCCGCCTCGTAGCGGTAGTGCTGGACGCGCTGCACGAGGCCGATCTCGCCGGCCAGCCCCGTGAAGGGCACCCAGAACTGCGTGTGCAGGCCCACGCCGAAGCCGGACTGGGTGAGGGTGCTGGAGGTCTGGGTCGAGCCCTGGCTCACCGTGCCCGAACTCCGAAGCTGGGCCAGCTCCAGCCCGCCGGAAAGGCGGATCACCGGAAATTCCAGAAAGCGCCGCTCCAAGGTGAGGATGCCCCCGTTCCCTCGGTCCAGGCTCCCGGAGATCGCCTGACCGGTACCGGCCACCAGGGTCTGGGGCAGGCTCTGGCCCTGGGGGAAGGGCACCTCGAAGCGGAGGTCGTAGGTCTGGGCCCCCAGGGGGAGAGCCACCACCAAAAGCACCGCGCGCCGACCCAGCATGAGGACTCCCAAAGAAATTCCGTCCTCAGTGTACTGGCCTGCCCATCGAAGACGCTGATCGCCTCAGGCCGATGCCTAGGCCCATTTGATGCTGCAGCCCATGCTGGGGCGCTGGTCGGGCTTCGGGCCCTCACCCGCGAGAAGAGCCTCCAAGGCCATCCGCAGGTCCTCGCGCTCGACGTTGCCGGGGTCCTTCCAGTTATCGTCCAGGCGTCCTCGGTAGACCAGGCGCCGATCCCCGTCATACAGGAAGAAGTCCGGCGTGCAGACGGCGCCGAAGGCCCTGGCCACGTCCTGGCCTTCGTCCCGCAGGTAGGGGAAGACGTAACCCTTCTGGGCCGCTCGGACCTTCATGGCCTCGAAGTTGTCGTCGGGGTAGCTGCGGGCATCGTTGGGGTTGATGGCCACCAGATCGCAGCGCCCAACGTAGTCCCGGGCCAGGAGGTTGATGCGATCGTCCACTGCCTGGACGTAGGGGCAGTGGTTGCACATGATCACCACGAGGAGGGCCGGGCTTCGAAAATCCGCACGGCTCCAGGTACGTCCGTCCACCCCCGGCAGGGTGAAGTCCGGGCAGGGCGTGCCGAGGGGGACCATATCGGATTCGAGCAGGGCCATGAAGGGATCTCCGAGAAAATTGTCCCATCGCTGCAAAGCCCCAGGCCCGGAAGGCATCCGATGTCATTTTTTTGACTTGATCTTCCCGCCACCTTAACTAGGCTTTTTCCAAACCCATGACCCCCTCCTCCCTGCCCCGCCTCCACTGGTCCACCCTCGGCGAAGCCACCGGGGGGCTCGAGCACCGATGGGCCTCCGGATGGGAGATCACCCTGGACCGCAGCGGCCAGCCGAGCCTCCCCCCTTCGGACACCGATCTCTGGGTGATCAACGCCGATACGCCGGAGCCACCGCCGATCCTGGGCCGTCTCATGGCCGAGGTGGGGGCCCTGGCCATCCTGCTGCTGCGGGCCCCGAACGCCCCCGCCCTTCCGCCGGCCTCCCTGGCGGCCTGGGGCGCCCTGGGCTCCCTGCGCTGGGCCCTGCGCACCGAGCACCCTCCCCAGGGAGGCCTGAGGCCCCTGGCTTCGGCCTCCCCCTCCCTCAGCGCCGGCCAGGCCCTGGGCCTGGGCCTGGTGGGCATCGGGCCCGCCATGCAGGAGGTCCTGGCCAAGGCCCGAGCCGCGGCGGCCACCCGGGCCACGGTCCTGCTCAGCGGAGAGAGCGGCACCGGCAAGGAGGTCATCGCCAAGGCCATCCACCGCCTCAGCGGGGAGAGCGACCAGGCCTTCGTGCCGGTCCACTGCGGCGCCATCCCGGAAAACCTCATCGAATCCGAGCTCTTCGGCTACAACAAGGGGGCCTTCACGGACGCCCGCAAGGACACCCCGGGCAAGTTCCGGGAGGCCCACGGGGGCACCATCTTCCTGGACGAAGTGGGCACCATGCCCCTGGGGGCCCAGGTGCGCCTGCTCCGCGTCCTGCAGGAGCGGGAGGTCCAGCCCCTGGGGGGCGGCACCCCCGTGCGGGTGGAGCTGCGCGTGGTGGCCGCCACCAACGTGGATCTCTGGAAGAAGGTCCAGGAGGGCGCCTTCCGGGAGGATCTTTTCTACCGCCTGGAGGTGGTCCCCATCGCCCTGCCGCCCCTGCGCGCGCGACGGGAGGAGATCCCCTTCCTCGCCCAGCACTTCCTCAACCGGAAGGCGCGGGAGCACGGCCTCTACCCCAAGGCCCTCCATCCCAGCGTGGACCCCCTCCTGTCGGCCCTGCCCTGGCCCGGCAACGTGCGCCAGCTGGAGAACGCCATCGAGCGCGCCATCGTGCTCTCCTCCTCCCGGCCGGTCATGACCCGGGAGGACTTCGCCTTCCTGGTGGCCCGCGTGGAGGAGCCCGAGGCCTTCCAGGCGGCCCTTCCCCCGGTGGCCTCCCCCTCTCCCGTCGAAGGCGGAACGGGCCTGGATCTGCCCCCGGAGGGCCTGGACCTGAACCAGGTGGTCTCCGACGTGGAAAAGAAGCTCATGCTGCAGAGCCTGGCCATCACCCGGGGCAACAAGAAGCGGGCCGCGGAGCTGCTGGGCCTCAAGCGCACCACCTTCCTGGAAAAGATGAAGCGCCTGGAACTCGAGGACGTCCCGGAGGAGGGCCCCGAGGGCTGATAGGCTGAAGCCAGCGAGGCTTGCATGAACCATCTCCGCTGGCGCCTGGAGGTGCCCGAGGCCGCCGAGGCCGCCCTATCCGACTGGCTCCTGGAGGCCGGGTCCTCCGCCACCTACCGGGAAGCGGACCCCCCCCACACCTTCTTCGCCTACTTCCCTCCCGGAACCCCGGCTCCGGACCCCGAGGGCCTGGGGGCCTTCCTCGGGACCCGACTCCTGGAAGCGGAGATCTTCGCCGACGAGGACTGGCTGGCCAAGAGCCGGGAGGGCTTCGGCTCCTTCGAGGTGGGCCGGGGCTTTTGGATCAAGCCCCTCTGGGACGAGGCCCCCGCCCCTGCCGGCCGCACCCCCATCGTCGTGAACCCCGGCCTGGCCTTCGGCACCGGCGGCCACGAAACCACGCGGCTCTGCATGGCCCTGCTGGAGGAACTGGCCGCCGAAGGGCGGTTGGGAGGTCCCCTGCTGGACATCGGCGCCGGGACCGGGATCCTCGCCCTCGGCGCGCACCTCCTGGGGGGAAGCGGCATCACCGCCTTCGACATCGACCCCGACTGCGGCCCCGCCATGGAGGAACTGGTCCAGCTGAACGCCGAGGTCCTGAAGGGGGCCACCCCTTTCGAGGCCTTCGTGGGCACCCTGGATTCCCCCCAGGTTCGGGGCCCCTACCAGGGGCTCCTGGCCAACATCCTGCTCGTCACCATCCAGGAGCTGCTGCCCCGCATGGCCGACCTCGCCGCCCCCGGGGGCTGGCTGGTGGCCAGCGGCATCCTGGCCTCCCAGGAGGATGAGGCCCTGCTGAGCCTCAGCGCCGGCGGCTTCAGGCCCCTCCGCGTCCTGCGGGAGGGGGAATGGATCGCGATCCTGGCGATCCGCGCATGAGCGGAAGAATCTCCAAGCAGGGCCCGGAGCCCGCATGACCCGGGCCGACCTCCCCATCGGCGTCTTCGATAGCGGCATCGGAGGCCTGACCGTGGTCCGGGCCCTGCGGCGGCTCCTTCCGGGGGAGGAGATCGTCTACCTGGGGGATACGGCCCGGGTGCCCTACGGCACCAAGAGCCACGACACCGTCGAGCGCTACACCCTCCAGGCGGGAGGGATCCTCCAGCGCTTCGAACCCAAGCTCCTGGTCATCGCCTGCAATACCGCCTCCGCCCACGGCCTCCCCGCCCTCCAGGCCGCGAGTCCCTGCCCCGTGGTGGGCGTCATCGAACCCGGCGCCGAGGTGGCCGCCCGCGTGGAGGAGCCCGTGGGGGTCCTGGGCACCCTCTCCGCCATCCAGAGCGGCGCCTACGAAAGGGCCATCCTCCAAAGGAACCCGGACGCCCGGATCGAAGTCCTGGCCTGCCCCCTCCTGGTGGCCCTGGCGGAGGAGGGCTGGCTGGAGGACCCCATCACCGAGGCCGTCTGCCACCGCTACCTGGACCAGCTCCCCCCGGAGGTGGAGACCTTCGTGCTGGGCTGCACCCACTACCCCATCCTTCTGCCCAGCCTGAAGAAGGTCCGTCCCTCGGCCCGCTGGATCGATAGCGGGGAGGTGACCGCGACCGCCGTGGAGGAGCTGCTGGCCGCGAGGCTGGGCTACCGCACGAGCAGTGCCCGGGGGCCCCTGCGGGTCCTGCTCACGGATGCCAGCAGCCGCCTGCAGGAGGTGGGGCAGCGCTTCCTCGGGGAGCCCATCGAGCACCTGGAGCTGGTGGGACTCTAGGCCGCCTCCTCCGAAGCCCCCGGGAGGCTGAAGCACATGGTGGTCCCGCGCCCGAGCTCGGTTTCGACCCGGATGTCCCCGCCCTTGCCCCGGACGATCTCCCTACAGAGGGCCCGGCCCAGACCCGTGCCCTTGCCCTCCGGCTTCGTGGTGAACATGGGCTTGAAGAGCTGGCCCAGGTGTTCCGGGGCTACGCCCTGGCCCTCGTCCTGGAGGCGCAGCTCCCACCCGGGATGGGGGCCGATGCGCTCCGTCGGCCCGGCGGAAAGGCGGATCTGACCCCCGTCGGGCATGGCGTCCACGGCGTTGTTCACCAGGTTGATGAAGAGCTGCTCCATCTGCTTGCGGTCCACCAGGAGGACGCAACCCTCCGGCAGGTCCGCCTCGAAGGCGACCCGGTGGGCCGCCAGGGTGGGGGTCCACAGCCTCTGGAGGTCCTCCACCAGGGCCCGGAGGGGCAGGGGGTCCGGATGCACCTGGGGGCGCCGCGTCACGTCCAGCAGGCGCCGCACGATGTCGCCCACCCGCTGGATCTGGGCCTGGATGACGCCGAGGCGCTCCCGGGCCTTGTCCGGCAGGTCCCCCTGGCCCTGGATGAGCTGGAGATGGCCCGTGACGAGGTTCAGGGGGGTCCCCACCTCGTGGGCGAAGGCGGCGGTCAGCTGGCCCGCCACGGCCATGCGCTCCTGCTGGCTCAGCTCCTCCCGGAGGAGGGCGTTGCGTTCCATGAGGCGCTCGAGTTACTGGTTCTTGGCCTGCAGCTCCGCCAAGGCCGCGTCGATGCGCTCCTGAAGGCCCGCGTTGAGGCCCTGGATCTCCGCGATCAGGGATTCGCGCTCCTGGCTCGCCCGCTGGAGCTCCGAGGCCATGCGGTTGAAGCGGAGGGCGATGTGGCCCAGCTCGTCCTTGCGCACCTGGGCCCGCACGTTGGCGTCCCCCTGCTGGAGGCGGGTCATGGCCTCCATCAGGCTGGAGAGGGGATCCTTGACGAAGATGCCCAGCAGCACCCACAGCAGGATGAATTCCCCCAGCAGCACCCATGGAAGGGTGCGGTAGGTGCGGCGGAAGTTGTTGCCCCACACCGTCTCCCAGTGCTCCAGGTCGATGTAGGCGCGGATGAGGCCCAGGGGGGCCCTTCCGGCCTTGGGGTTCTCGATGGCCAGGTAGGCCTTCCAGGCCCGGTTGCCGGTGGTCAGGTCCACCAGCTCGGGCTCCGGGACGCGCCCATTGAGCAGGGCGGGGATTTCAGGGTCGATGCCGATGGAGGCCTCGTCGCCGCTGGAAATCAGCTTGATGGTGCCGTCCTTGTCCTGATGGAAGACGTCGATGCGGAAGATGCTGCGGTTGGGCCCCGCCAGGCTCTCCAGGATCTCCTCGATGGCCCGGGGGTCCTTGAAGGTCGTGTCCCGCTTGTGGATTTCGGTCTCCACGGTCTCCGCCACCTCGAGGACCAGCTTCTTGGTGTAGGACTCCAATTCCCGGCGGCTGTTGCGGGTGATCTGCAGGGCCACCGCGATGGTGAGGAAGCTGGTCACCGCCGCCGTGACCAGAAAGAGCTTGGCGTGAAGGCTCTGAAGCCAGCGAAGGGGACGAAAATCCATGCATCAGCATAGCCCGCGGGCAAAAGGCGAAACTTTCGCGTAAGCTGGCCCCTAGCCTTTGAGGACCACATGGACGCCATTCACATCAAGGGTGCCCGCGAGCACAACCTCAAGAACCTGGACCTCACCCTGCCCCGCAACCAGCTGGTCGTCATCACGGGCCTCTCCGGCAGCGGCGAGTCCAGCCTGGCCTTCGACACCCTCTACGCCGAGGGCCAGCG
>CAYSXG010000187.1:0-6278 GCA_964434895.1 uncultured Solibacteraceae bacterium
AAATGACGTGGGTGGTGGAAACGGGGATGCCCAGAGCGCCGGTGGTGAAGAGGACGATGGCGGCGCTGGTCTCGGCGGCGAAGCCGTGGATGGGGCGCAGCTTCACGATCTTGGCCCCCATGGTCCGGATGATCTTCCAGCCGCCGCTCATGGTGCCCAGGCCCATGGCCGTGGCGCAGGCCAGCTTGGTCCATAGGGGTACGTCCACCTTGGCCCCGTGGGCCGCCAGCTTCCCGTAGGTGATGAGGGCCAGGGCGATGATGCCCATGGCCTTTTGGGCGTCGTTGGTGCCGTGGGTGAAGGCCATGGCGCCGGCGGAGACCAGCTGGAGCTTGCGGAAGGCGAAGTTGACCTTGTGCCCCGGAGCCCGACGGCAGGCCCACAGGATCAGGATGATGAGGGCCATGCCGATGAAGAAACCCACCACCGGGGAGACGATGAGGAAGATCCCCACTTCTTTGAGCTTCTTGGTCTGGAGGGCCGCCCGCCCGGCGTGGGCCACCACGGCCCCGGCGAGGCCGCCCACGAGGGCGTGAGAGGAGCTGGAAGGGATGCCGAAGTACCAGGTGACGAGGTTCCAGGCGATGGCGGCCAGGAGGGCCGCCACGATGACCGCGGGGATCACGAACTGGGCGTCGGCGATGCCCTTGGCGATGGTCACGGCCACGGCCGTACCGTGGAGAGCCCCGCCGAAATTGAGGATGCCGGCCATCAGGATCGCGTTGCGGGCCGATAGGACCCCGGTGCTCACCACCGTGGCGATGGCGTTGGCCGTGTCGTGAAAGCCGTTGATGTAATCGAAGGCCAGGGACAAAAAGACGATGAGTATGAGGGGTAGCGCGAAGCCCGCCATGGGATCAGGCGTTCCGCATGACGGTGGAGCCTATCACCTTGGCCACCCGCTCGATGCGGTCCGTGGCCTCCTCCACGAAGCTGAGCAGTTCCTTCCACTTGATGAGCTGGATGGGATCCTTGGGATCCTCGAAGAGCTCGGCCAGGGCCGTGTGATAGATGGAATCCGCCTGGTTTTCGAGGGTGTGGACGTGGCGGATGCGCTCCCGGATGTCCTTCATGTCGCTCATGGTCCGAAGGTGTTTGACCAGGTGCACCAGCTCCTGAGCGCCCGCCACGATGACGGAGCTGAGTTCCGTGACGGAAGGGAGCACGTGCTCGATGCGGTAGAGCACCAGGCGTTCGCAAACGGCGTCGATGCAGTCGGCCACGTCGTCCAGGGCGTGGGCCAGGGCCAGGATGTCCTCCCGCTCGATGGGGGTGACGAAGGTCTGGTTCAGGTGGTCGATGATCTGGTGGGTCAGCTCGTCCCCGGCGTGCTCCAGGGTCTTCATGCTCCGGCGCAGCTCCGCCCAGCGGGAGGAGTCCCCGGTCCGGAGTTCCTGGTCGAAGAGTTGGGCCGCGGTCAGCACGTTGGCCGCCTCGGATTCCAGGAGGTCGAAAAAGACCATTTCCCGGGGCTTCAGCCAGCGGATGAGGGCGTTGAGGGACATCGGGGCTCCCGAAGGCAAACCCTCCCATTGTGCCCTTTGAAGACGGTGTTACAAAGTTGAAATATCTTCGTCACGGGCGAGTCAGGCCCCGCCGGCGGAATTCCCCAGCCGGTATCCGACCCCCACCACGGTCTCGATGCAGTTCGCCGCCGCCCCCAGCTTGGAACGCAGCCGGCGCACGTGGGCGTCGATGGTGCGGCTTTCGCCCAGGTACTCCAGGCCCCACACCTGCTGCAGGATCTTTTCCCGGCCCAGTACCCGCTTGGGGTTCTTGAGGAAGTAGGCCAGCAGCTCGAATTCCCGTCGGGTGAGCTCCACGGCGGCCCCCTCCACCCGGGCCACGTGGGCGTCCAGGTCCACGGAGAGGCCGCCGAAGGCCAGCATCTGCCCCGAGGCCTGGTCCTCCATGAAGGAGGCCCGCCGCAGGATGGCCCGGAGCCGGGCCACCAGCTCCCGGCTTGAGAAGGGCTTGGAGACGTAGTCGTCGGCCCCCATCTCCAAGCCCAGGATCCGGTCGATCTCCTCGTTGCGGGCGGTCACCAGCACCACGGGCAGGGTGCGGTGCTGGGGGTCGGCGCGGATGGCCCGGAGCACCTCCAGCCCGTCCATGTCCGGGAGGGTGAGGTCCAGGAGGGCCGCCTCCGGTTTGGGGGCCTGGCCCATGCCCACCTGGGTCAGGTGCCGGAGGACGTCCTTCCCCTTGGAGAAGGAGCTCACGGTGAAGCCTTCCCGAAGGAAGTGCTGCTCCACCCCCAGGCGGATATCGTCGTCGTCTTCGAGGACCAGGATGTGCGGCATGACAAGGATCCTACCGCTCCTGGAGGTAGGGGTGCTTCACGTTCACCCCTTCCAGGATGAAGAGCACTTCCTCCGCGATGTTCGTGGCCTGGTCGGCGATGCGCTCCAGGTTCTTGGCCACCAGGATGAGGTGGCTGGCCCGCTCGATGCAGAGGGGGTCCGTCAGCATGAGCCGGAGCAGCTCCCGGTAGATGAGGGTGTAGAGCTCGTCGGCGCGGTCGTCGGTCTGGATGACCTGGCGGGCCAGGTCGGCGTTGCCGTTCACGAAGGCGTCCACGGCTTGTCGGACCATCTCCCGGGCGATGCCCGCCAGGCGCTCCATGAAATCCCCCTGGAGCACCGGGGGCTGCCCCGCCAGGAGCTTCACGCGGTAGGCCACGTTGCAGCAGTGGTCCCCGATGCGCTCGACCACGGGGATGATCTTGAGGGTGGAGGCGATGAGGCGCAGGTCCGTGGCGATGGGGCCGCGCAGGGCGAGCAGGTCGATGCAGGCCTGGTCCAGGCGCAGTTCGGCCAGGTCCACCTCCTTGTCCAGGGCCTGGACGCGGTTGGCCTTGTCCGGGTCCCGCTCCAGCAGCGCCCGCTGGGCCAGCTCCAGCATCTCCTCCACCTGGCCGGCCATGGCCGTGAGGCCGTCCCGCAGTTCCTTGAGCTCCTGATCGAAATGGCGACCCATCAGCCGAACCTCCCCGTGATGTAATCCTCGGTCATTTTTTCCCGCGGGTTGGTGAAAATTCGTTCGGTGAGGCCGGTTTCGATCAGCTTGCCCATCCAGAAGAAGGCCGTGTAGTCGCTGACCCGGGCGGCCTGCTGCATGTTGTGGGTCACGATGACGATGGTGTACTGCTCCTTGAGCTCGAAGATCAGCTCCTCGATGCGGCTGGTGGAGATGGGGTCCAGGGCCGAGCAGGGCTCGTCCATGAGCAGCACCTCCGGGCTCACGGCCAGGGCCCGGGCGATGCAGAGGCGCTGCTGCTGGCCCCCCGAAAGACCCAGGGCGCTGTCCTTCAAGCGGTCCTTCAGCTCATCCCAGAGGGCGGCCTTGCGCAGGGCGTTCTCGGCGATCTCCTCCAGGGTGGTGCGGTCCTTCACGCCGTAGAGGCGCGGGCCGAAGACCACGTTCTCGTAGATGGACTTGGGGAAGGGGTTGGGCTTCTGGAAGACCATGCCCACCCGGCGCCGCAGCTCCACCTCGTGGAGGCCCCCCTTGTAGATGTCCTGCCCGTCCAGCTGCACGTCGCCGACGATCCGCACGGCGGTGCTGATCTCGTGGATGCGGTTGAAGCACTTCAGGAAGGTGCTCTTTCCGCAGCCGCTGGGGCCGATGATGGCCGTGGCCCTCTCCGCATACATGTCCAGGTCCACGCCGTCCAGGGCCTGCTTCTCCCCGTAGAACATGCTCATGCCCCGGGCCCGAAGCCGGACCGGCTTGGTTTCCGGGGTATCGTCGTGGAGGATCATCGCGGCCTCGTCATTTCAGGTTCCGCCGCAGCCTGCGGTCCAGCAAGCGCACGGTGAGGTTCAGCAACAGCAGCACCAGGATCATCACCGCCGCGGTGCCCGCGGCGATCTCCCGGGCGTCGGGCAGGGTGCCGTCGGAATTGATGTACCAGAGGTGGACCGCCAGGGTCTCCCCGGGCACGGTCAGGCGGAAGTCCGGGAAGACGGAGCTGGTGTTGGTGCCGGCGGTGAAGACCAGGATGGCGCTTTCCCCGAAGGCCCGCCCCGCCGCCAGGACCACCCCCGTGAGGAGGCCCGGGGCCGCCGCGGGCAGGAGTACCCGGACGATGGTTTGGAGCTTGGTGGCCCCCAGTCCGTAGGCGGCCTCCCGCAGCTCCCGCCCCACGCCGCGCAGGCTCAGCTCCGTCACCCGGGTCAGGACCGGGAGGTTGAGCAGGGCCAGGGTGAGGGCCCCGGCCCGGATGGAGAAGCTCCACCCCAGGGCCTGCACGAAGATCAGCATGCCGAAGAGGGCCAGCACGATGGAGGGCGTGGCGGAGAGGGTCTCGATGCAGAGGCGCACGAAGCGCATCCAGCGGCCCTGGCCCGCGTACTCGGCCATGTAGACGCCGGCTCCGATGCCCACGGGCAGGGAGAAGGCCAGGGAAAGGGCCACCAGGTAGATGGAGGTGAAGAGCTGGGGCTTGATGCCCCCCCCGGCGTCGAGGGTCTCGGGCATCTTCGTGAGGAAGGCCAGGTTCAGGACGGGCCAGCCCTGCTTGAGGATGGCCCCGAGGAAGCCCACCAGGATGACCACGAAGGTCAGGGCCACGACCCAGAGCACCCCCCGCATGAGGCGGTTGACGAAGAGGGCGCTGGCCCGGGGGCCCAGGGTCCGCGTGACGTCGCTCATTTGGCTTCCGGACGGCTCAGGCGCTTGGTGAGGAGGATGAGCCCCATGGTGAGGAGGTAGAGCAGGAGGCCCAGGGCGAAGAGGACGTTGTTCCAGCTGGAGCCCGCGGGGGTGTTGGGGAGCTCCTGCACCAGCTCCGTGGTGAGGGTGGCCGCGGGGGTGAAGAAGGCGCGGGACAGGAGGGTCCGGTCCACGCCCTCCTTCATCAGGGCCATCCAGGCGGGGTTGTTCCCGATGACCATCTGCACGGCCATGGCTTCGCCGATGGCCCGACCCATGCCCAGCACCACCGCCGTCAGGAGGCGCGGGCCCGCCGCGGGGATCAGCACCCGCCAGACCGACTGCCACTGGGTGGAGCCCAGGGCCTGGGCCCCCTCGTCCAGGCTGGAGGGCAGGGCCTCGAAGGCGTCCATGGCCAGGCTGACGATGGTGGGGACGATCATCACCATGAGGATCAGGGCGGCGGCCAGGAAGCCCGAGGCCGGGGCCTGGTCCAGGAAGCGGCGGCTGAGCCAGGGCAGCACCACCGTCAGGCCGAAGATCCCGTAGACCACGGAAGGGATGCCCACCAGCAGGTCCATGACCTGGCGCATGAGGGCGCGCATCCAGCCGGGGGCCAGCTTGGTGACGAAGACGGCCGTGAGGATACCCAAGGGGCCGGCCACGGCCACGGAGAGGCCCATGACCGCGAGGCTGCCCAGGATGAAGGGGAGGGCCCCGAAGCGGTCCATGGAGGGGGCCCAGTCCGAGGAGAGGAAGACCTCGCGCAGGCTCAGGGTGCGGCCGGTGTTGGTGGCCAGGGGCAGGAAGGCCCCCGCCCCCCGGTGGGCCAGGAAGGCCAGGATGCCGAAGATCAGGAGCACCACCAGGATGCTGCAGGCCAGGAAGAGGATCCCCGCCGCGCGGTCCGCGAGGAAGTACAGGCCGCCGGCCCTGGCGGGGCCGGCGGGCGCGGAGGGCGGCTCGGAGGGGTTCATCCGCTCAGATCTTGGACTTCAGGTTCTTGGCGGCGCTGACGGGGATGTAGCCGGCCTGCTCCACGGGGCCCGTCTGGAAGGCGGGCGAGAGGATGAAGGCGATGAAGTCCTCCACGGCCTTCTTCGTCTTGGGGTCCGTGAGCTTGCCGGGGTTGGTGTAGGCGTGGCCGAAGGACATGAGGGTGTACTTGCCGGACTTGGCGTTGGCCTCGGTGCAGGGGATCCCGTCGTAGGCGATGCCGGCCACCTTGCCCACGTTCTTGTGGAGGTGCTCCAGCTCCACGAAGGAAACGGAGCCCGGGGTGGTGGACACGGCGGTCACCACGGCCCCGGTGCTGTCCTGGATCAGCACGTCCTTGGAGAATTCCTTGCCGTGGAGCACTTCCTTCTTCTGCACGGCCCGGGTGCCGGAGCCCGCGATGGTTTCCGTGCCGGGCTAGCACTCCTTAATAGCCCTGTCGGTTTGCTTTTAGGTGCAGGGCACGCTACTAGCAGTGTCCACCAGATGCTATCCCCGGGCGTTTGTGCCGCCGTGGTTCGAACGTACCTGCTTGAAGACAGGTGTGTCATCGAGGGGTCCAGATTTCCCGCACGAACGCCGGGGTCACACGGGGACGACTCGACTCCTCAAGACGCTCAGGTTCA
>CAYSXG010000188.1:0-6254 GCA_964434895.1 uncultured Solibacteraceae bacterium
GGGGGGGCCGGCGGTGTCGGGAGGTTCCTTCACCGGCACTTTCGCCGGAGGCGTTTTTGGGGCATCGTTCACCGGCCTCGCGGGCACCGGAACCTGCTCCCTCACGCCCCTCAGCACCCAGGGCCTTCCGGGGCTATTACCCCTGGGCTGGAGCGCCGTGGCGGGAGCCTGGCTCCAGCTGGACGGCCCGGCCCTCGGCGCCCCCGGAACCCTGGCCCTCGCCCTGCCCGCCGGGGCTCCGGAGGCGGGCCTGGTCTGGGCGGGTTGGGACGCGGCACGCCACGCCTGGGTCGCCCTGGCCACGGACCTTCCCAAGGCCGGCCTCACCACCTTGCCTCTGCCCTTTACGGGCGGCTACGCGCTGCTGGTCGCGGATCCCGCACCCACGGCGCCTCCGGCTCCGGCGGTGGGCGCGACCCTCCAGGGCACCGGCACGGCCCCCTGGCGGGCGGGCCTCGCGGCCACCAGCGCGGTAACCCCCAACGTCCTGCCCACCTCCGCCGCCATCCAGGGCGCCAAGGGCCTCAGCACCCTGAACCTGGGCTTCGCCGGCGGGACGCCCATCCCCAGCGGCACGCTGATCCAGGCCCTGGTGGTCGAAACCTACCTGCGCGTGGACCAGGCCCTCATCGAGCCCGAGCGGCGAAGCGAGGACGTCCTGGCGGCGCGGGTCGCGGCGGTGGTGGACGCCGCGGGGAAGCCGGGGGTCCGGGTCAGTCCGGACGGACTGGCCCTGGAACTCCCGATCCGCATGAGCCGGACCTTTGGCGTCACGGAGCTGGTCCAGGGCCTGATCCGCGTGGCCTATTACCACCAGGGCTTTCAGGTGGCGCCGGGGGGGAGTCTTTTGGGGCCGGAGGGAGGCCAGGTGAGCCAGGACGGCGTCACGGCGGCCTTCGCATCGGGCAGTTTTTCCGGGCCGACGTTGGTCCGCCTGAATGCCGACCCTACGGCTTCCTGGCCGGAGCTAACGGGGCAAGGCAACGTCCGAAGCCCCTTCCAGCTCGAGGTCGTGGGGATCTTGCAAAAGGGGCTGGGCCTTTCGATCCAGGATATAGGAATGGTGGATCCCGCGATCCAGCCGATCCTGGTGCAGCGGCGCGTGGTGCAGGGCCAGCGGGTGGCGGGGGCCGTGGGGCATCTCGAAAAGAGCGGCGGCTCGTGGAACCTGGTGCTCCCCGCTGGGGGCAACCCCATCCTCGAGGGAGGTTCCTTCGCCGTCCTGGTGCCCGGCCAATCCTGGGCCTGGGTGAGCGGCACGGCGACGATGACGAGCACGCTGGCCACGACGATCCAGAAAGCCCTGAATCCTTCGGTGGTCCTCGGTCCCGAAAGGAAGGCCAAGGGCGTGCCGTCGGTTCGGACCCTGGGCCCGGCGGCCCCCGCCGGCCCGGACGTGGCCGTGGCAGACGCGGTGATCGTGGCCAACAGCCTCCAGGCCGCCAGCGGGGCATCGGGAGCCTTCGCCGTGCCGGCCTTTGCGCCGAGCTCGGGCAAGCTGACGATCACTGGCTCCCGCTGGGATCTGGGCGTCAAAGGCGCCCTCGACGTGGACGTGCCCAGCGGCGGAAACACCCTGAGGCTGGCCACCGTGCCCTTCCGGGTGATGGACGCCCTTCCCGCCGAGAACGCCGAAGTCGGGGCGGGGAGCGTCGTGACGGCCCTGCTGAGCGGTCCCGCCGACCCAACGAGCCTTGCGAGCGCCCGGCTCCTCAAAGGCAGCGCCGACGTCGGTCTGAAGCCGAACCTCTCCCTGGATGGCCGGACGCTGGTGCTATCGCCGGACCACGCGCTGGAGCCCGGAGCGGCCTACCAGCTCCTCATTCACGGACTGAAATCCTTGAGCGGCGAGACCGCCCCGGATTTCATGCGGGCCTTCCACACCAGCACCGCGCCACCCCCGGCGATGGGGAGTGTGCACTTCACCCGCATCAAGGTCTCCTACCCCGACGCCAACCTGAACCTCACGGTGACGATCCCCGAGGGCGCCGTTCCAGCCGGCGCGGGCCTGGGGCTGGAGGCCACGGGCCTGGGGGCGACCTATGCTGGGGTCATGCCGCAGAAAGGCGATGCCGTGATCCCCTTCAAGGCCTCCCTGGGCGAGCGCATCCGCGTCAGCGTGCAGCTCGCCAACGGGCAGCTCATTGAAGGCTATGTCAGCCGCTACGAGGCTGGGGACGGCAGTGGACGGGTCACGGTGGGCGTGGATGGAGGCCGTGTCGAGGCGACCGACGGGAGCGGCGTGGCGGTGAACATTCCCTCGGGAGCCCTCGAAGCCCCGGTGGAATTCAAGGCGGCCTTCACCACCCAGCCCTCCACGGAGCTGCTGCCGGAATTCCAGCAAAAGCCCATCCTGGGCCGGGTACAGCTGCTTTCGAATGGCGCCGTGAGCTTCACCAAGGTCCCCCTGATCGAGTTCATGGCCCCCGCCGGAGCCCTGAGCGCGGCTTCCCCGGACGGCATCGGGGCCTACGCCGTGCTCTTCAGCAACGACGGCTTCGAGGCCGATGGCACGCCCGCCCGCTGGTTCGAGTTCCTGGACACGGCCGACGCCGAGAATGGGAAGATCCGATCGAAGGGAGGTCTGCCCGGCTACGGCGATCTGGCTCCGGCGCCGCTGAGGGCCGCATTCACGGCCAACCTTCAGGCCCGCCTCGTGGGTCCGGAGCTGCTGGCCACCACCGCCCCCACCGACTGCCAGCCCGTGGGCCTCGTGGCCGCCCCCATCCGCAACTTCTGGCGGGACCTCCTCGGAAAATTCGACGCGGGGACGCCCATGCCCGCCAACGCCCACATGGAATTCAACGTGAGCCTGGACGGGATGGTCGTGCCCGATCCTGGCAAGGTCGTGCTGCAGGGGGTGGCCTATCGCAAGACATCGGACGCGGCAGCCCAGCCCGTCCGGGGGGCCCAGATCTACTTCGCCCCGGTCAGCGGCTCCACCACCGCCAGCGGCCGTTTCCTGGCCCGCACCAACGCTTGCGGCCACTACATGCTCATGAGCTGCATGTATTCGGACATCACCCTCCAGGATCACGGCAAGGTGATCGGCGTAGACCCGGACTTCGGCGTTTCGGCCACCACCTTCATCCCCGCCACCCCCGAGGCCACCAATGCCGCCGGACGGAAATTCTTCGTCATGGATGACCTGGTCTTCCGCGTCCAGCCGGAGAACCTCATCGACCATACCGCCCCCTGGGCGGACATGGAACTGAAGGGCCCGGACGTGATCTCGGGCTACGTGGTCCGCGCCAATCCCGAAACTCTCAATTCAAGCGCCACCATCGTGGCCAACGTAAAGGCCTACGACACCCAGGACCAGCGCAACCTCACGGTTTCCCTGGAAGTGGACGGGGCGCCGGTGGTCCCGAGTTTCTATGGGCAGCCCTGGTCCCCCAAGTTCAGCCCCATCGGGGTCTGGCCCGTAAAGGTGGTCCTGTCTCCCGGTTCCCACGCGCTGGAAGCCCTGGTCCGGGACAAGTCAAACAACCTGACGCGAATCCATAAGGACGTCGTGGCCCTCGACTTTCCCCCGGAGCCGCCTTCGGATCCTTCCAAGCCTCCCGACTTCTCGCTGGAGGTCGATGGGGGCCTGGGCAGCGCTCGGCCCGATGGACGGATCCGGGTGAACTTCACGGAACCCGTCCAAGGGGTGGATGCGAATAGCCTCATCCTCCGAAAGGCCCAGGGCGCAAAACTCGATGGGGTCCAGGTCCTGGGGCTCCGCGGCCCCGTGACGGCTTCCAGCAAGGTCGCCACCGTCTACCTCCTGCCGCCCTCTCGGCTGGAGGAAGACGCCACCTACGAGGTGGCCGGAACCGCAGCCATCAAGGATGTGGGGGGTACCGCGATGCAGGCCAAGGCGGTTTCCTTCAAGGTGGGCAAGGGTCAGGTGCTGGTCCCCAGCCAAGCCCTTCCACTTGGCGGGACCCTCCAGAAGATCCTTGCCCTGGGTGGTCGGATGTTTGCAGCCGACGAGCATCACATCTACTTGATGCGAATGAAGGACGGCAAGGCGGTCACGCCCATGACTTCCTTCGGATTGACCGGATCCCCTGGGAACGATTTCTTGGGCCAGGACATTGTGGGAATGGGGGTATTCCGACAAGTTTCGGTTCGAGGAGCCCTGGTGGACTTGCTGCTGGTCACCACGACGCCACAGATGGGGGACCTGAGCCACCAGGCCGCCTTGTGGGCCTTCAACGCCTGCGCCACCCTGCCCACCCCGGAACTGATCTTTGGCGTAAGCCTTGGCCCAGGGGGCAGTGGCTATGCCTCGTCGATCGATTGCCGGGACGGCATCATCGTCATTCCCCGACTTTCCAGCTCCGTTCTGCTGATCGATGCCTTCCTCGCGTGGTCCCGTTGGGACAAGGACCTTGGAGCCGTGGTCTCCCCCAACGGGCACAACCAGCAGGCCATCATCCAGCCCTTCTACCTGGCGGACCCCGAGTACGTGGATGCCAAGGCCCAGTCCGCTCCCATTCCGGCCCACTGGAGCGCGGTGCTGGTGCCCGTGGCTCAGGGAGCCTCCGCCATCGAGGCGATGGTGGGCTATTCCCACTTCACGGCCCAGTGGCGGGGCATCCCCATGACCGGAATGCCAATCTCGTGGAATCCCTACACCCCCGGCGCCTACACGTCGCACCCGCCTTTCCAGGCGGAGGAATATTCCCAGGGCTTCCCAGGGGCCCAGGCGGACGAGCATGCCCTCCCAGGGCCCATTTACGGAGCGGGAAGCGCCGTTTCAGGTGTCAGCTCTGCTTCGCGTCTGGCGATCCTTCCGCGAACCCAAATCCAGATCGGTGGCCAGGCCCTGGAGACCAACCTGGTCATGGGCGTTTCGGGGATGCAGCCCTCCCTCGGGGATCAGGGCAAGCCCATCTCCCCCCTAGGAAATAGCCTGGTCCTTCAAGAAATCAGCGGGAAGGACGGCGAACGCCCGCGCCAGGTGGGCGTGTGGCCCAAGGAGCCGCCCCTCCGCCAGGCCAATGGCGCGCCGGCCCCCTACGAGATCCAGCGCAAGGTGCCTTCGGTGGATGCCCTGACAGGCCTGGTGGCGGTGCCCGTCAAGAATCTGGTGGATGGAACCATTACGTGGTTCGTCCTCGACCCAAGGAACCCCAGCGATACGAAGGTCGTGAGCCGACTGACGGGCTTCGGCATGAACGGGGCCCTCTCCAATGGACTCCTCTTCGCCCAGGTCGGGGCCTCTTCCGTGGGAGTCACCAAGATCATGGACGGCCTCGCCGGCGTGGACGAAGGGGAGTGTGGCCTAGGAGCCTTGAACGTAGATGTGACCTTCGAAAAGCCCACCCTCGTGGTGGCGAGTCCACCCACCACGGCCACGCTGAACTTCGATCCCACCACCAATCTCTGGGTCCCCTCCAAATTCATCGAAGTCCAGGTCATGGACGAGGCCGGAACCACCGTCGCCATGGACAATTTCGGAAGGTCCCTCGATGGATTTACGGATGAAAACGGCCATATCGAGTTCAAGTTCATTCCGTCCGGAAAATACAAAGTACGGGCCCTTCCGCATCTGAAGATGACGGACCCCAATGGATCCAGCTTCGAGGCTTCGGTGTACAACCAAGCCGTCCCGGCGGCGGGATGGTTCACGCCCGATCCCGCGCAGCATACCGTCCTAGCCTGGCCCGACGACTGGAACATGGCGAACCGCACGGCGCCCATCCTCCTGAATACGGGGGCCCAGCACCAGGACCTGAAGATCGTCACGAAGAACACGTCTATCGACACACGCCACAGCGCCCCCTTCAACATCCTTTGGGTCCTGGCCAACGGGGCGGATTGGGTGTTCAAGAATCAACCCAGCCCCCGGGCCTACCCGAAGATCTACGTAGGATGGGATGCCCAAGAAATAAAGAATCGAGCCTCCTTCTTCCACAAGGAGAACGGCCTGGGCTACCTCCGCGTCAACGCGGCATGGGCCCAACAAACCACTTCCGAATACAGCGACGCCGAAATCGGCCACGAACTGGGCCACTACTTCATGCGCGAATGGGCCGGGGACATGTCCATGGGCGGGGGCCACTACCTCGGACAGAAGGTGGATTGGACCATGGCCTTTTCCGAAGGCTGGGCCACCTTCTTCCAGGCCGCCTTCCGCAACACACCCGCGAACCCTCAGCGGGGGCCGGATTACTACGCCTTCGGCTGGGGCTCCGACCCCACGCGGCTCACGTCCACGCTTTCAATCCTCTTTTCCACCCTTCCACCCTCCCATCCCCCCC
>CAYSXG010000189.1:0-6224 GCA_964434895.1 uncultured Solibacteraceae bacterium
CGCAGATGCCCTCCACGTGGGAGCGGTTCAGCACGAACATCTCGTCGGCGAACTTCACGTTCCGGACGCCGTAGCGGGTGACGAGGTGCTCCAGGTCGTCCACCACCCGCTGGGGGCTCCAGAAGCGGTAGCTGTTGATGGCCGCCTTCATGCCCTTCTCCGCCTCGCCGCTCTTGAAGGGGGCCTGGATGCAGCAGAAGGTGCACTTGAAGGGGCAGCCCAGGGAGGTGTAGATCGCGGCGTAGGGCATGCGGTCCAGCTGGCCGGAACCGTCCAGGTTGCCCATGCAGTGCCAGTTGTGGGCCCGGTAGCGGTCCATGGGCAGGAGGTCCCAGGCGATGCCGGGCATCCGCTCGTCCAGGTTGTCCACCAGGGGGGCCCGGCGCGTGGGGGCCAGCACCCGGCCCCCCTCCAGGCGGTAGAGGTCCGAGACCTTCGAAAGGTCCGTCTCCCGGGCCTGGAGGGCCTGCACCAGCTCCACCAGGGTCACGAGGCCCTCGCCCCCGCTCACGAAGTCCGCCGCCTCGTCCCGCAGGGTCCGCTCCGGCAGGGCCGCCACGTGACCCCCGAGCAGAAGCAGCTTCTGGCCGGGGTCGAGGGCCTTGATGGCCTCGCAGACCCCCCGGGCGCTGGGCATGATCTGGGTGGAGGCCGAGGGCTGCTGGCCGTAGACCACCACCGCCACCAGCGTGGCCCCGAAGGCCACGGCCTCCCGGGCGGTCTCCTCGTAGCCCAGGCCCAGGGCCTCCCCGTCCAGCACCTCCACCGCGAGGCCCTGGAGGCGGGCGTAGGTGGCCATGAGACCCGCCCAGACCGGGGGCTCGATGGCGGAGAAGTCCTGGGCCAGGGCCTGGTAGACCCGCTTCCGGCTGGGGGGATTGACGAGGACCAGGTCGGGGCGTCGAGGTGCGTTCATGGCGGGCTCCAGCGGATCAGGCGCGGGCGAGGACGTACTGGATCCGAGCGGAGATGTCGTCCTCCGAAAGGCCCGCCCGCCCGTGCAGGTATTCCCTTCCCCCGCTTTCGAAGAGGTAGCGGTCCCTGAAACCGAAGCAGGTCAAGGGCCGCTCGAGCCCGGCCTCCCGCATCACTTCGCCCACCAGGGCGTCCAGGCCCCCGGCACCCACGAAGGCCTCCTCCAGGGTGAAGATCCGCTCGGCGCCGGCCAGGGCCGCCCGGAGCGAATCCGCGTCCAGGGGCCTGAGGCGGAAAAGGTCCAGCACCCCCACCTCCCCCGGGAAGCGGTCCGCCACCCGCAGGGCCTTGTGGGTCATGTAGCCCGTGCTGACCATCAGGACCTTGCCCTCCCGCAGCATCCGGAAGCCCCGCCGGGAATCCTCCGCGTCCAGGGAGGCCGTGAGGGCCGGCTGGGGCTTGGCGTCGAAGCGGAAGTACTTGGGGCCCTTCCGCTCCAAAGCCAGGTCCACCAGGGCGGCGGCGGTCACCGCGTCCGAAGGGGAGTAGAGCTCCATGTTCGGCAGGGTGCGCATGAGGGAGATGTCCTCGAGGCAGTGGTGGGTGGGGCCCGACACGTCGTAGCTGAGGCCGGCCCCGACGCTCACCAGATTCACGTTCACGGTGCGGTGCTGGGCGTGGAGGGCCAGGTCCACCCGGATCTGCTCGTAGCAGCGCATGGAGATGAAGGGGGCGATGGCGTAGGCGAAGACCTGGAAGCCCTCCAGGGCCAGGCCCAGGGACATGCTCACCAGGTTGGCCTCGGCGATGCCCACGTTGAAGAAGCGCCCGGGGAAGTCCTCCCGGATGGCGTCCAGCTTGGGGGAGCCGAAGTCCGCGCTGAGGAAGAAGAGATCGTCGCGCTGGGACATGCGCTGGTGGAGCCCCCCGAGGAAGGCGTCCCGCATGGCCTGGGGGGCGGGTAACGGATTCATGCGAGCTCCCTCACGAGTGCGTCCACCTCGTCGGCGGCCAGACTGCGGATGTGGCAGAGGGGGTCCGCTTCCAGGCGCGGCACGCCCTTGCCCTTGACCGTGTGGGCCACGAGGGCCTTGGGGCGCCCGCCCCGCCGCTGCTTGAGCTCGTGCAGGGCGTCCCGGGTGGCGTGGACGTCGTGGCCGTCCACCTCCCGGGCCTCCCATCCGAAGGCCTCGAATTTGCGGGCCAGGGGCTCCATGGGGATGATCTTGTCGCAGTAGTCCAGCATGGCCTTCTGGTTGGCGTCCACGATGAGGGTGAGGTTGTCCAGGCCCTGGGCCCCGGCGAACATCACCGCCTCCCACACCGAGCCCTCGTAGAGCTCCCCGTCCCCCACCAGCACGAAGACCTCCTGGGGCTTGCCCTTGGCCCGCAGGCCCAGGGCCATGCCGCAGGCCACGCCGGGCCCGTGGCCCAGGGAGCCGTTGGTGGTCTCGTAGCCAGGAATCACGCAGTCCGGGATGCCCCCCAGGTGGGAACCCGCCTGGGAGGTGCGGGCCAGTTCCTCCCGGGGGAAGAAACCCAGGTCCGCCAGGATGGGGTAGAAGGAGATGGAGCCGTGGCCCTTGCTCACGACGAAGCGGTCGCGGCCCTCCCACTGAGGCCGCGCCGGATCGAAGTCCACCACGCCGCCGTAGTACAGGGCCACCAGGATCTCCACCGGGGAGAGGGAGGAGGCGATGCGCGTTTCCTGGGCGTGCCTGTGGATGAGCAGGGTCTCCCGCCGCACCTCCCGGCACTTCCGCTCCAGGTCCGTCGTGGTGGTGGTCGTCATGCCTGCCTCCGAAGGAAGGCCCCGTAGGTTCGGACCAGGCCGTCGTCCAGGGCGACGGTGGGGGCCCAACCCAGCCCTCTAAATGATTCGCTGTTCAGGACCTTGCGGGCCGTGCCGTCGGGGCGGGAGGGATCCCAAAGGATCTCCCCCGGGTACCCGACCACGGCGGCCACCCGATGGGCCAGGTCCCGAATGGGCGTTTCAAGGCCCGTGCCGATATTGTAGTGCCGGTTTTCCATCCGGTCCGCCGCCTCCACGGCGAAAAGGGAGGCCCGGGCCGCGTCGTCCACGTAGACGAACTCCCGGGTGGGCTTGCCGGAGCCCCATAGCCGCACCGAGGGAAGCCCCTGGACCTTGGCCTCGTGGAAGCGCCGGACCAAGGCGGAAAGCACGTGGGAGGAGGCGGGGTCGTAATTGTCCCCGGGCCCGTACATGGAATTGGGCACGAGGGCGATGAAGCGGGTGGAGCCGTACTGGGCGTTGTAGGCCTGGCAGGCCAGGATCCCCGCCGTCTTGGCCACGGCGTACGGGGCGCTGGTGGCCTCGATGGGACCCCCGAAGAGGGCCCCCTCCTCGATGGGCTGCGGGGCCTCCTTGGGATAGACGCAGGAGGACCCGTAGAAGACCAGGTGCCGGGCGCCGCAGGCCAGGGCCGCCTCGAAGACCGCGTCCTGGACCGCCAGGTTGGCGTGGAGGAACTCCGCCGGCCGGCTGCGGTTGGCCTCGATGCCCCCCGTCAGTCCCGCGCACAGGAACACCACCTCCGGGCGATCCTCCAGAAAGGCTACCTTCACGGCCCGGGCCTCCCCCAGGTCCAGCTCCTCTCGGCTCCGGGTCAGGATGCTCGCGCAGCCCTCCGCCTCCAGCAGCCGGAGCAGGGCCGAGCCCAGCATCCCCCGGTGTCCGGCCACGTAGGCCCGGCGCCCCTCCCAACCGCCCCCCATTTCAGGCGATCCCGTTCAGCAGCTCGCAAAGGGCCAGGATGCGCTCCCGTTCCAGCCCCGGATAGTTCCCCAGGTAGAAACCGTAGAAGTGCAGGTGCTCGGTGTGGGGGAAGAGACGGTGGTAGTCCGAGGGCACGACGCCCCGAAGGTAGGGCTGGCGCAACTGGTTCCCCCCCCCCGACAGGCCCCGGCGGAACTCCACCCCCGCCCCCCGCAGGGCCGCCATGAGGCGGCCGCAGAAGGCCTCGTCCGGACGGCGCAGCACCAGGGTGAAGGCGTAGTTGCTGCATCCCTCCACTTCGAAGTCCGTGACGTACTTTTCGGGATCCAGGTGCTCCAGGAAGGTCAGGAAGTTCTCGTTCCGCCTGCGGTTGTTCTCGTCCAGCCGGGGGAGCTGGCTGAGGCCGATGACCGCGTTGATCTCCGTGGAGCGGAAGTTGTTCGCGGGATGGGCGAAGACGAATTCGGGGTTGAGGGCCGGCCCCGCCCCCAGCCACTCGTTCCGGAAGGCCTCGTCCGTGCATTCGCGCACCATGCCGTGGCTGCGCATGGCCCGGGCCATCTGGTAGACCCGGTCGTCGTTGGTGCAGACCATGCCCCCCTCGATGGTGCTGAGGTGGTGGGCGTAGTAGAAGGAGAAGTTGGAGACGAGGCCAAAGGAGCCCAGGCGCCGGCCCCGATGGGTGGCCCCGTGGGATTCGCAAACGTCCTCCACGAGAGGGACCCCCTCGGCCTCCAGGCGCTCCAGGAGCCCGTCCGTGAGGCCGTTGAAGCCCAGGATGTGCGTAAGGAAGACGCCGCGGGTGCGCTTGGACAGCTTGCGGAGGACCTCCTGCTCGTCCAGGGCCAGGGTCCGGGGATCGATCTCGGCGAAGACCGGCGTGAGGCCCGCGGCCAGGACGGAGGCGATGTCCGAAAGCCAGGTGAGGGGGGGGACGATGACCTCGCCGGGCCCCCCGAGCTCCCGCAGGATGGCCATGGTCATGAAGTTGGCGCTAGAACCGGAATTCACGAAGACGCTGTGCTTGACCCCCAGCCAGCGGGACCAGGCCTCCTCGAAGGCCCGGACCTGCCGGGACTGGGTAAGGATGGGCAACTCCTCCGCCCCCAGGAAGGCGATGACCTGGTCCAGGTCCTCCCGGGTGATGTTGTTGCGCATCAGGGGCAGGTTCAGGGTCATGGGGGGGTTCCATCCTTGGAAGGGGCCGCCGCCTCGCCGCGCCGGCACAGTGCCACCAGCTGCCAACCCGGGCCCCGGCGGACGGCGTTGGCGCGGAAGAGCCAGCCGAAGGCCTTCATGGTCGTGCGTGCCGCCCAAGGCAGGGGCCGGCCGTCCTGGTTCCGGGAGACGTCCTGGACCAGGCGCCGGCCCCGGGCCACCACCGTCAAGCGGTAGAGGTTGAAGAAGGGGAAGCCCGCGCGCCAGACCTGGTCCACCCGGAACCCCGAGGCCTCCAGCAGGTCCCGCAGATCCCCGGCCCCGAAGTGCCGCAGGTGCCCGATGTGGAGATCGAAGGCGGAGCGGGGGCCCGCGGGCACCGTCACCACCAGCCGGGCCCAGGGGGCCAGGAAGGGGGCCGTATTCGCAAGGACCCGGGAGGGCTCGGGCACGTGCTCCAGCAGTTCCGAGCACACGGCGTGGGTGGCCCAGCCCCTCCACTCCGCCGGCGCCGCCACGGGCTCCATCAGGTCCGCCTGGAGGAACTCCCCGTCGGGCACCTTCTCCCGGGCCATGGCCACGCCGGAGGGACTGAGGTCCAGGCCCCGGACCGCGGCCTTCGGGAAGAGGGCCCGGAGCTGGAGGGAGAAGTCCCCCTGGCCCGAGCCGATGTCCAACACCCTCGCCCCCTCCCCTCCTGGAGGCAGATCCAGGCCCTCCAGAACGAGCTTCCGGCGGAAGGCCTGGGCGGGGTTCTCCTCGGCGGATCCCGCGTAGTCCTTCCAGAGCTGATCCCAGTCCTGGTTCACTGCTCACCCCGGCGGCACACGGCGAAGGTGTTGAGCCCAAACTTGTGTTTGAAACAGCGGATCCCGCTGGGGAGGAAGCCCGCCTTCACCAGCAGGGGCCAGAGGTCCCGGGGATCGTAGTACATCTTGTGGTCGTCCATTTCACATTTGGGGCTCAGGCCCAGCCTGAAGGCCGAGTATTCCAGGAAGGCCTTGCCCCTCCAGGAGGGCACGTTGAGCAGGCAGAGCCCCCCGGGCCGGAGCATCCGATGGAACTCCCGCAGGGCCCGCTCCGGCTCCCAGAGATGCTCCAGGACAGAGACGCAGAGCACCAGGTCCCAGGAGGCCGGGGCCAGGGATTCCAGCACCTCCGGCAATCGTCCCTCCAGGCGCGTGAGGCCAGCCACTTCTTCCAGGGAGGGCTCCAGGGCCAGGTCCACGGCCGTGACCCGGGCCCCGCCCTCGGCGAGGCTGCGGCCCAGGCGGGCGTGGTAGCCCGACCCCACGTCGCAGACCGCGCGGCCGGCGAGGTCGCCGCTCCACCGCCGCACCTGGCGCGCCGAGAGCCAGATGCCGAAGCGGTCCACCCAGGTGAGCCCGCCCTGCTGCCCGAAGGCCGCGTCCCG
>CAYSXG010000190.1:0-6201 GCA_964434895.1 uncultured Solibacteraceae bacterium
GGATCTCGAAGCGGGCCCGCTCCCCCGCCCCCCGCTCCTTCCGGCTCCGCTCCTTGACCAGCACCCAGACCGGGCGCCCCGGGGCTTCTGCGCGCAGGCTCTCGGCGGCGGGAACGAGGCCCTCGAGCTCCTCCACGAACCAGCGGGCCTGCTCGGCGGGATCCAGGCGTCCCTTCCCGAAATCCAGCTCCCCCGTGCCCGCCACCACCACCGCCCGGCTCCTGGAGCTGAGGGGGAGGCCCTGGAAGTAGACGCCGGCGCTGATCCACCGGGCCTCCCGGGGGGCCAGGCGCACCAGGGGGGCCACGTCCTTGCCCGGGGTCGCGGCGGCGTCGGCGGCGAAGGTGAGCAGCAGGAGGCAGGAGGCCTGGAGCCCCATCATCCGGGCCGTGGTGAGGCCCCCGAGGAAGGCGTTGGGGCGCAGGCACCAGGCCCCGTAGAGGCCGAAGGCCAGGCCCAAGGCCAGGATCCAACCCAGGCCCCCGCCGAGCTCCTTGGAAAAGCCCAGGCCCGCCCCCAGGAAGACCAGGCCCAGGACGATCATCTCCCAGCCCATGCGCTGCACGGCCCGCAGCTCCTCGCCCTCCCGCTCGAAGGCGCAGGCCAGGGCCATGAGAGGGACCACCACCGGCAGGACGTAGGGGGGCAGCTTGGAGCCGCTGAGGCTGAAGAAGAGGAGGGGCCAGGCGAAGGCCAGCAGCAGCAGGCCCACGGTCCAGCGGTGGAGGGGCCCCCCGGTGGCCTGGGGCCCGCGCCGGGCCGTCCTCACGAAGGCCCAGCCCCGCCGGAGGCCCACCAGGCTGGCGCTCAGCCAGGGCAGGAGGCCCAGGGCCAGGATGCCCACGAAGTAGAGCTTGTCGAGCACCGGGTTGTCAGAGCCCTGGCGGGCGTGGGCGTGGGTGGAAAAGCGCGTGAAGTGCTCGTGGATGAAGAAGAAGGCCGCGTGGCCGGGATTGGCGCGGTTCACCAGGACGAACCAGGGGGCCGTCAGGAGGCCGCCCAGGGCCAGGCCCGCGGGGTTCAGCAGGGTCCAGAGCACGGCCCGGCGCAGCCGGGCCTCGCCGGCGAAGGCCAGGGAGAAGAGCAGCGCGCCCCCCGCCAGCACCACCGCCGCCAGGCCCTTGGTGAGGAAGGCGGCGGAGAGGGCCGCGAAGGCCAGCAGGGTCCAGGCCCGGTGGGGGCGCTCCTCCATCCGCGCGGCCACCGCCTCTACCGCCGCCGTGAGGGCGAGCACCAGGAAGGCGCTGAAGAGGGCGTCCAGGGTGAGCAGCTGGCCGCACACGAAGGCCAGCAGGCCGGAAGCCGTCATGAACATGGCCCAGCGCGGGTCCCGGGAGCCCAGGCGCCGGGCCAGGCGCCAGGCGCACCAGAGCACCCCGAGCCAGGCCAGGCCCAGGGGCAGGCGCGCGGCGAAGGCCGTGAGGCCGAAGAGCTTGATGGAGAGGGCCGAAAGCCAGTACTGGAGGGGCGGCTTCTCGAAGTAGCGGACGTAGTTGAGGGTGGGCGTCAGCCAGTCCCCCTTTTCCAGCATCTCCCGGGGGATCTCGGCGTAGCGCGCCTCGTCCGGATCCCACAGGGGCCGCACCATGAGCGGGACCAGGCCCAGGAAGGCCCAAAGGAAGAGGTAGGTCCAGCGTTCGCGCTTGGTCACGGCAGCCCCAGAAGAGAAAACATCTGGAACCGCAGATTCCGCAGATTTCGCAGAGAAGAAAAGGCGGGAATCACCCTATCTGCGTCATCTGCGGAATCTGCGGTTTCAAATTCCTAATCCTCGGTTTCCTCGATCCGCGTCATGTTGCGGTGCTCCTCCACGAAGAAGTCCAGGGACTTCCGGAGGGCGTCCCTCATGCCGATCCTGGGGTCGAAGCCGAAGGTCTCCGTGAGGCGGCGGATGCTGGGGGTGCGCGTGAGCACGTCCTGGTAGCCCTTGCCGTAGAACTCGCCGCTGGAGGTCTCCACGATCTGGGACAGGGGGATGCTCTTTTCCTTGCGGTAGGGGTGGTCCTTCCAGAGCTCGAGGAGCATCTCGGCCACCTCGCGCACGCTGTGGTCGTTCTTGGGATTGCCGATGTTGAAGATGCCGCCGTCGGCCTTCCCGCCCTCGTTCTTGAGGATCATCATCAGGCCGTCCATGGCGTCGTCCACGTCGATGAAGCAGCGGCGCTGGGTGCCGCCATCCACGAGCTTGAGGGGCTCGCCGTTGAAGAGGTTCCACACGAACTGCGTCACCAGGCGGCTCGATCCCTCCCGGGCGGTGTTGAGGCTGTCCAGCTTGGGCCCCATGAAGTTGAAGGGGCGGAAGAGGGTGAACTTCAGGCCTCGCTGCCAGCCGTAGGCCCAGATGACGCGGTCCAGCAGCTGCTTGGAGGTGGAGTAGATCCAGCGGTCCTTGGGCACGGGGCCCGTGACCAGGGGGCTTTCGTGCTCGTCGAAGCTCTCGTCCGGGCACATGCCGTAGACCTCGGAGGTGCTGGGGAAGACCACGCGCTTCTTGTACTTGGCGCACTGGCGCACGACCCGCAGGTTCTCCTCGAAGTCCAGCTCGAAGACCCGCAGCGGGTCCGAGACGTAGACCTTGGGCGTGGCGATGGCCACCAGGGGCAGCACCACGTCGCACTTCTTGATGTGGTACTCGATCCATTCCTTGGAGATGGTGATGTCCCCCTCCACGAAGTGGAAGCGCGGGTTGCCCACGTGCTGCTCCACCTTGTGGGTGCCCAGGTCCATGCCGTAGACCTCCCAGCCCGTGTCGCGCATGATGCGGTCCACGAGGTGGGAACCGATGAATCCGTTGACGCCGAGGATCAAAACCTTCACAGGGACTCCAAAGACAAACACGCCAGTCTATCAGGCCCGATGCGCCCTCCGGACCGCATGGTAGAGGGGCCAGGCCAGGGCCAGCATGGCCAGGCTTCCCCCCGCCAGCTTCGGCGCCTTGGCCAGGGCCCCGGCCAGCAGCAGGCCGGACCCGGCCAGGGAAAGACCGGTGGTCCACGGAAAGCCCGGCACTCGGAAGATCCCGGGCGCCTCCGGCTCCTGGCGGCGCAGGGCTAGGAGGCTCAGAAAGCAGAGGCCGTAGTTCACCAGCACGAAGGGGCTCATGAACTCGATGGCCTTTTCGAAGCTGGGCAGGAGCAGGCCCGCGAAGGCCAGGACCAGCGTGACCGCCAGGCCTGTGGTGGGGGTGCCGCCCTCGTTCACGTCCGCGGCGTGGCGACCCGCCAAGCCTTCGGAGCCCAGGGCGTAGAGCACCCGGCTGGCGATGAGGCAGGTGGCGTTCATGGCCGAAAGCAGGCTCAAGAGCATGAGCCCTTCCACCGCCTTCCAGCCCGCCACGCCCCCCAGGCGGCGTCCCAGCTCCGCGCCGGGCAGGGCCGCATTGGTCAGCACCTCCCGCGGGAGTCCTTGCGCCATGCCCCAGGCCAGGGCCACGTAGACCCCCGTCACGATGGCCACGCCGCCGAAGAGGGCCCGGGGCACTTGGCGGGCCGGGTCCTGGTACTCCTCCCCGAAGTAGACCGCCCCGTAGTAGTTGTCGTAGGCGAAGATCACCAGCTGCATGGCGCCGAGGAAGGGCAGCAGACCCAGGGTTGGCGCGGGAGCCGGCGAGGGGGCTATCGGGGCCAGGGCCAGGCCGCCCGCCGCCAGGACCAGCAGCAGCAGGCCCTTGAGCAGACTGGTGCCGTCCTGGAAGAGGCTGCCCCAGCGCACGCCCGGCCCCTGCAGCAGCGCCAGAAGACCCACGGCCCCCATGGCCCAGGCCCGGGGGGAGCCCGGCAGGCCGAGACCCGTGCCCAGCTCTCCCACCACCATGGCGTAAGCGCTCACGGTGAAGGCGCTGGCCAGGAAATCCCCCCACCCCACCACGAAGCCCGCGAAGGGCCCCAGGCCCGCGTCGGCGAAGGTGGTGAGCCCGCCGCTGCGGGGGATGCGCGTGCCCAGCTCCGCGAAGCTGCCGGCGCACAGGAGGGCGTAGAGTCCGCCGGAGGCCCAGGCCGCGAGATAGAGGCCCCGGGAGGGCAGGGCCGCGGCCACGGCCCCGGGCAGCTTCAAGATCTCCCCGCCGATGGTGGCCCCCACGATGACCGCCAGGCCGAAGCCCGCCCCCAGGACGCGCAGCAGGCGGCCCTTCATAAGGCGCAGACCACCTTGCCGAAGCCCCTCCCTTCGGCCAGGTGGAGCTGGGCGCCGGGGTAGTCCTCCAGGGGGAAGACCCGGTCCACCACGGGCCGGAACGGGGGATTGCTGGGGTTGCGCTGCACGTGGGCCAGGAGGGTCCAGAGGTGCTCCCGCCTCCCCATGTAGGAGCCCAGGAGGCTCAGCTGCTTGGCGAAGAGGCTGCGGAGGTTGAGGGGGATCTCGAAGCCCACGGTGCTCCCGCAGGTGACGATGCGCCCGCCCCGAGCCGCCGCGGCCATGGAGACGGGCCAGGTGGCCGCCCCCGTGTGCTCGAAGACCACTTCCACGCCCCGCTTCCCGGTGATCTCCTTCACCCGCCCGCCCACATCCTGCTCCGTGCGCACGATCACGTGCTCGGCCCCCAGCTCCCAGCACTTCATGGCCTTGGCCGGGTCCCCCACCACCGCGATGGCCCGCCCCCCCAGGAAGCGCACCAATTGGATCGCCGCGCTGCCCACGCCGCTGCCCCCGCCCCAGACCAGCACCGTTTCCCCGGGCTGGAGGCGGGCCTTGTGCACGAGCATCTCCCAGGCCGTGAGGAAGGCCAGGGGGAAGGCCGCGGCCTGCTCGAAGCTCCAGTTGCCGGGGATGGGCAGCAGGTTGGCCGCGGGTACCAGGACGTGGGTGGCGGCGGTGCCGTCGCAGAGATGGCCCAGCACCTTGTAGGAGGCGCAGCGCATGTCGTCCCCCCCCAGGCAGGCGGGGCAGGCGCCGCAACCCAGGCCCGGCGCGATCATCACGCTGGAACCCTCCCCCACCCCCGGGGGCAGCACCGCCCCCGGGCCCAGGGCCTCCACCACCCCCGCCCCGTCGCTGCCGGGGGTGATGGGCAGGGGCAGGCGCACCTTGTCCAGGCCCCGGGTGGTCCAGAGGTCCAGGTGGTTGAGGGCCATGGCCCGAAGGGCCACCCTCGCCCAGCCCGCCGGGGGCTCCGGGGCGACCCAGTCCTCGCGGACGGGGGAGCCGTCGGGGCCGTGCTGGTGGATGCGGAAGCGGAAGGCAAGGGACATGGGGACTCCGCCCCCAGTGTACTGGGCGCGGCCCGGGCTCAGCCGATGGGGCCCCAAGGTCGATGAGGGATCCGGAGGTCGCCATGGGCCGCGTGCACAGCTACAAGTCCGGCGAGGTGGAGGTGCGCTTCGACACCTCCCGCTGCATCCACTCCGCCGAGTGCGTGCGGGGCCTTCCGGAGGTCTTCGACACGAAGCGCACCCCCTGGATCGAGCCCGGGAGGGCCGAGGCGGAGCGCGTCAAGGAGGCGGTGCTGCGCTGCCCCACCGGGGCCCTCACCTTCCACCGGGGGGGCGTCGAGGAGGACCTGGCCGGCCCCTCCCAGGTGCGGGTCCAGCCCGATGGTCCCCTGCTCCTGCGCGGGGACTTCCGGCTCCCCCAGCCCCCCGAGGGAGGATCCCCCTCCCGGATGGCCCTCTGCCGCTGCGGGGCCTCCTCCCGCAAGCCCTTCTGCGACGGCTCCCACCGGGGCTGCGCCTTCCGGGACCCGGGGGCGGTGGCCGGGAACCCCGAAGGCGAACTGGAGGGGGGCTCCGTGTCCGTCCAGCCCGCCCACGACGGCCCCCTGCTCCTGGACGGCCCCTTCGCCCTGGTGGACGGGGAGGGCCGGGTGGCGGCCCACCCGGGCCGCTGCGCCCTGTGCCGCTGCGGGGCCTCCGCCACCAAGCCCTTCTGCGACGGCTCCCATCGCCGGGTGGGATTCAAGGCGGAGTGATCCGCGCCCATCAGCGGCCGTAGCTGCCCATCCAGGAGGCCTCCGCGAGGACGTGCCCCTTCATGGCCCGGTCCAGTTCCCCCCGCCCCGCCCCCGGAGGAAGGCCCGTGGGGGCCCCGAGGGCGTAGAGGCGGAAGAAGTAGCGGTGCGGCCTGCCCGGCGGCGGGGCGGGGCCGTTGTAGCCCACCCGGCCCCGGCTGTTCCGGCCCTGCTTGGCCCCCGAAGGCAGGGCGGGATTGCGGGGCTGGCCCTCCGCCAGGGCCGAGGCTGTGGCGGGGAGATCGTAGAGCACCCAG
>CAYSXG010000191.1:0-6198 GCA_964434895.1 uncultured Solibacteraceae bacterium
GCCTGCTGCTGGCAGGCACCGGGCTGGGCCTGCCCGGCTTTTACACACTGCTGGTGACCGCCGTCCGGCTGGCTTCGGTTCTGGCCGGGACCGACGGGAGTTGGGGGAGGCCCTGGGGCTCCCCCTGCGGCCCATCGGCGAGGTGGTGGAGGCCCGCGAATGCCCTCTGCTCATCTATGATGGATCCGAGGACCGGCCCCTGCCGGACCTCGGCTTCGACCACTTTTCCTCCGGACCCGCATGACCCACCCTCCCCGCACGGGCGAAAAACCAGGCTTCTGGGGAAGCATCAAGGCCCACATCATCCACCCCGAGCTCACGGAGCAGCAGGTCGCCTGGAGCTTCGCCATCGGCTTTTCCGTGGCCTGGAACCCGCTGCTGGGGCTGCACATCGCCATGGTAATGCTCTTCTGCGCCATCTTCCGGGGCCTCCACCGGCCCCTCATGCTGGCGGCCAGCTTCATCAACAACCCCTGGACCCTGGTGCCCATCGCCACCACCAGCGCCTACGTGGGCAACCTCCTCCGGGGCCGGGGCCTGGTGCTGAACATGGCCAAGGTCCACTGGAAGGAGATCGGCCTGCGCAGCTTCGTCACCTGGGACGGCTTCCAGGCCATGACGGTCATGCTCCAACCCATCCTGAAGTCTTACCTGGTGGGGGGCACGGTGCTCTGCGTGCTGGCCCTGCCCGTGGGCTACTACGCCATGCTCACCCTCGCCCGGCGCCTTCGCCGGATGCACCTGCACAACCCCTTCCATCCCCATCCCCCATCCGACGGAGGTCCCCATGGACATGCGCTTCCTGATGCGCCAGGCCCAGCAGATGCAGGCCAAGCTCCTCGAAGCCCAGCAGAGCCTTAGGGCCGAAGGCACCGCCGGAGGCGAACTGGTCAAGGTCACCCTCAACGGGGCCAAGGAACTGGTGGACCTCTCCATCGCCAAGGAGGCCATCGACCCGGAGGACCCCTCCATGCTGGAGGACCTCCTGAAGGCCGCCTTCAAGGACGCCGCCGCCAAGGCCGAGGAGGCTATGCAAAAGGCCACGGGCGGCATGGCCGGGGGCATGGGCCTGCCGGGCATGCCCGGCCTGAAGCTGTAGCCCGGGACCGGATCATGAAGCTGCCGGGCCCCCTCGAAGCCGTGGTCGCGGCCCTCCAGCAGCTCCCGGGCGTGGGGACCAAGTCCGCCCAGCGGATGGCGCTGCACCTGCTGAAGGAGGGCCCCCAGGCCATGGAGCACCTGGGGGACCTGCTCCACCAGGCCGCCCGCAGGGTGGGCTTCTGCGCGGAATGCGGCGCCTTCGCGGACCAGCCCGTCTGCGCCATCTGCCAGGACCCCAAGCGGGACCCCCGGGTGCTGGTGGTGGTGGCGGAGGCCTCCAACGTGCTCAGCTTCGAGCGGGGGGGCCAGTTCCACGGCCGCTACCACGTCCTGGGGGGCCTCGTTTCCCCCCTCAAGGGAGTCGGCCCCGACCAGCTCCGGGTCCGGGAGCTGCTCAAGCGCCTGGAGGACGGCCGCATCCAGGAGATCGTCCTGGCCACCAACCCCACCCTGGACGGCGAGGCCACGGCGGCCTGGCTGGCCCGGGTCCTGGAGCCCATGGGCCTCCAGATCACGCGCATCGGCCTGGGGCTCCCCATCGGCAGCGACCTGGAATACGCCGACGACCTCACCCTGGGCCGCGCCCTGGAGGGACGGCGCCGGGTGTAGGGCCGATGGGGCCCCTCGGACTACCCCCGATCGCGCAGGACATCGAGTCCTGCGCTCCCGCTCCTCGCTGCGCTCGATCGCGGAGGGGGCCCTGGACTACCCCCCGATCGCACAGGACATCAAGTCCTGCGCTCCCGCTCCTCGCTGCGCTCGATCGCGGAGGGGGCCCCGTTCCATCGGCAGCGACCTGGAGTACGCGGACGACCGCACCTGGGGCCGGGGCCTGGGGGAACGGCGCCAGGTTTATTGCTTAATTGACCTATGGTCATTTATTTTATTCAGCCCCTCGAATTCGATTGGATGTGGAGTTTATCCAGGAAAAACCCCGTGTTCTCCGCGCCTCCGTGGTGATTTTCTTGGGGCCGAACTGACCCGTGATCATTAGGGCTGCGGCTGGGCCTGGGGAAGGAAGACCCGGAAGAGGCTCCCCTTCCCCACCTCGCTCTCCACCTCGATGCTTCCACCCAGGTGCTCCACCAGACGCTTGCTGAGGGAGAGGCCCAGGCCCGTGCCGCCGTACTTCACGGCCGTGTCCTGCTCCCCCTGCACGAAGTCCTCGAAGATGAAGCCGATCTGGCGGGGGCTCATGCCGATGCCCGTATCCTCCACCTCGAAGATCCGGCCCTCCCGCTCCGGCGCCGGGCGGATGCGCAGCGTGACCCGCCCCCCCTCCGTGAACTTGGCGGCATTGCCCAGCAGGTTGATGAGCACCTGGCGCAGCCGGAGCGCGTCGGTCACCAGGGGAGGGGTCTCCCGAGGCACCAGGTCCTCGAAGTCCAGCCGGTTCCCGCCCCGCTCCACCAGGGGCCGGATCTCGGTCTCCAGCTCGAAGAGGAGGGTCGGGATCGACAGGGGCTCGAAGCGGAACTCCATCCGGCCCGCCTCGATCTTGGAGAGGTCCAGCAGATCGTTCACCAGCTGGAGCAGGTGGATGCCGGCGCTGTGGATGCGATGGGCCTCCTCTCCCATGGGGGTCTCGCCGCCCTCCTCCGCCTGGGATTCCAGCAGTTCCGAATATAAAAGGATGGAGTGGAGGGGGGTCCTCAGCTCGTGGCTCATGTTGGCCAGGAACTGGCTCTTGGAGCGGCTATGCTGTTCCGCCTCCACCTTGGCCCCGGCCAGTTCCTTCGCCTGGCGCCGCAGTTGGACGTTGAAGGCCTGGGAGACCTTCAGGAGGGAAGCGTTCTCCTTCCGGATGGCGGCCACCAGCAGGGCCACCAGGTGGAGGTAGCCGATAGCCATGATGAGGACGACGATCTTGATGCCCTCCTGCCCCCAGGGGAGGGGGCGCAGGAGGCCCAGGCGCAGCCCTCCCAGCAGGGCCAGGTAGCTCAGGACGCAGGCCCCGCCCACCTGCAGCACGAGCCGGGGGGAGATGCCCACGTAGCCCGCGGTGCCCACGATGAGGGAGCAGAAGAGCCAGCTGCGTTCCCCCCCGGACAGGTGGATCACCAGGCACCATAGAAAGGGATCCACCAGGTTCCAGACGAAGGTGATCCCGAAATTCCCCGTGCGGGCCGCCCACAGCCGGCTCAGGCCCCAGGTGGCCAGGGGGTAGCCCAGCAGCGCCGGGGCGCCGAAGAGGAGGACGTCGCGCAGCTCCCCGGAGCCCGGGATCAGCCAGACGTGAAGGACCAGGGTCACCCACAGGAAGAGCATGCCCGCCACCCGGGTCCTGGGCTGCTGGACCAGGTAGAACGTGCGGCGGTGGGAGGCCTGATCCTCCGCCTGGGCCCCCGGGTCCGTCACGCCCGGCAGGGGGGCCCGGGAGGGCCCGGGGGGCTGCGTGGCCGGGAAGTACGACATGGGCCCCCCGGGGTCTCTCCCACCCTACCGGTGGTTAAACACCGACAGATGAATCCTCGGCCCGGCCGCCAGCCCGCGGATTTCCGCCAGGGTGGCCCTCAGGCGCACGAGGCCCGGGTCTCGGGCCAGGGCCCGCTCCAGCACCTGCCGCCCCTCCCGGAGGGGAGGCCCGGGGTCCTCTCCCAGCCTCCGACGCCGGCGCCCCTCCACCGCCATGCAGGTGCCGAAGGCCCAGGAGGGGAGCACGAGGGTGGGATCCTTCCCCAGCACCTCCCGCAGCACCGGCAGGGCCGCGTCCAGCCGGGGCCGGGGATCCTCCCCCCGGGCCTCGAGCTCCCAGCGGGCCCAGCTGGCCATCAGCAGGCCCAGGTTGGTCCGGGGGTTTTGAAGGGAGGGCTGGAGGGCCATGACCCGCCGATAGCAGGCCTCCGCCTCCCGCCAGGCCGGCCGGGGGTCCCCGCCCCTTCCCGCCTCCGCCTCCCCCTCCACCCATAGCAGGATGCCCCGCGTGTTCCAGAGCGCCGCGACCTGGGGGGCGGTCCGGGCCGCGAGGTCCAGCAGGTCCAGGCCCCGCTTCGCCCAAGGCAGGCCGTCGCCGCCCCCCTCTAGGGCCGCCTCGGCGGAGAGGCGGTAGGCCGAGGCCAGCTCCCGCAGGACGTGGGGGTCCCTCGGGGCCCGCCCCCGGGCCCTCTCCCCCACTTCCCGGGCCTGGCCCAGAACCTCCTCGGCCGGGCACCCGTGGGTGAGCCGATACTCCCCCAGCCGGAGCAGGAGGGAGCACCGGGCGGCCATCACCATTCCATTGTCCGGCTCCAGGCCCAGGGCCCGCCGCGTATCCTCGGCCCCGGCCTCCAGGTCCGCCTGGGGATCCAGCCCGTGGTAGAGCTTGAAGGCCGCGGTCATGCTGCGGATCCGGGCCCGCAGCAGGTCCGCCCGGGAGGAGTAGGGCTCCAGGATCCCGGCCCGGCGCGCCGCCTCCATCCCCGCCGTCACGCAGTCCGGGGGGCACTGGCCCTGGCCCCGGAGCACGTCCAGGCGCGAGGCCAAGGCCTCTCCCTCCCCCAGGGGAAAGGCCGGATCGCTGCGGGCCAGCTCCCGACCCTGGGCGTAGACCTCCGCCGCCTGGGCGTAGGCCTCCAGGGCCGCCGCCGCGAAGCCCCCCCGCTCCAGGAAGGCCCCCTTGGCCAGGAGGACCTCCCCCTTCACCGCCCAGGGATCCGGATCCCAGGGCCGGTCCCGCAGGGCCAGTTCCGCCTCGGCGCGGGCCTCGTCGAAGCGCTGCTCCGCCAGGCCGGCCCAGGCCAGGACCCCGTGGGAGGACTCGGGCCGGGCCCGGGCCGCCTCCTTCAGGAAGCCCACGGCGGGTACCCGCAGCCGGGCCTCCAGCTCCGCCAGCCTCGCCTCCTTCAGGCCCCGGTCCAGGATGAGGCCCGCCTCCCCGGCGCCCTGCCGGTAGACCCCCAGCAGGGCGATGCCCAGGGACTGGAGGGTGGCCGGGGTGCGGTAGCCGTACTGGTGGGCTCGCTCCAGGCAGTCCCGGGCCTTGGCGGCCTCCCCCAGCAGCAGGTAGCCCCTTCCCAGGGCCGCGTAGCCGGGCCCCCGGGCCTCGGGCCCCTGGCGGGCGGCCTCCTCCTCCATCTGGCCCAGCCAACGCCGGGCCTGGGCGATGTCCGGGCTGCGGTCGTGGAGGGGCATGGCCGCCGAACCCCGCTCCATGGCCTCCAATTCCCGGATCCGCTCGTTGAAGTGGAGGGCCCACAGCCCCTGGCGGCGCACCCGCCGCAGCCTCAGGAGGGAGGCCCCGGACACCCCCAGGATGCCCCCCAACCCCAGCACCAGGGCCGCCGCCAGGGCCCGGTTCCGGGCCATCCAGCGCCCCAGGCGGTAGACCGGGCTGGGGGCCCGCGCGAGGACCGGCTCCCCGTCGAGGTAGCGGCCGAGATCCTGGGCCAGGGCCAGGGCCGAGTCGTAGCGGCGCTCCGGCTCCTTGGCCATGGCCTTGAAGACGATGGCCTCCAGGTCCTTCGGGAAGCCCGGCACGTGGCGGCGGAGGGGCACCGCGTCCTCGGAGACCACCCGGTTGAGCACCTCCATCAGGGACTCCCCGCCGAAGGGGAGGGCCCCGGAAAGCACCGCGTACAGCGTGGCCCCCAGGGAGTACACGTCCGATCGCCGGTCCATGCGCAGGATCCGCCCCATGGCCTGCTCCGGGGACATGAAGTTGGGGGTGCCCACGGGGATCCCCGAATGGGTGGAGGTGTCCCGGCCCAGCTCCCGGGCCAGGCCGAAGTCCATGACGTAGGGATGGAGGCTGCCGTCCTCGGTCCGTTCCACCAGGATGTTGCCCGGCTTGAGGTCCCGGTGGATGAGGCCCTGGCGGTGGGCCTCGTGCAGGCCTTCGCACACCTGCTTCATCAGGCGCACCAGGCCCTCCCGCGGGGGGGCCGGCTCCAGCTGGTGCAGGGCCGCCCCCCGCACCAGCTGCATGGCGATGTAATCCTGGCCGTGGAAGTCGCCGGTCTCGTAGACCTTGCCTACGAGCGGGTGGTCCACCCGGGCCTGGGCCATTGGCTCGCCCTAGATCTGCGCCCCCCACTCCGGCACGCCAGCCATCAGGACCTTGAGGGCCAAGTAGCGGGGCGGCCGGGTACAGACGCGCAGTGAGACCTGCCCCATTCCGCA